>CAJXPN010001072.1 GCA_913058025.1 uncultured Myxococcales bacterium
CCCCCAGAGTCGGCGCCAGCGCGCCCCCCTCCGCCACCGCCACCGGGCGTGCCGCGCAGGCACCTCCCGCTGATCGGATCGAGGACCTCGCCCGCCGCGCATGCGCTCGGCTCTCCGTTGTTCTCGGCGTCGTCGTCCGAGCACGCGATGAGCGCGCTCATCGCGCAAACGAGCGCGAGGACCCTCCAAAGCCGATCACTCATGCGTTCCTCCCAGTGGTCAGCGATCTGGAGTCGAGGCCGAACCGAAGAACACCTCGTCAGTGAACGTCGTGATCAGGCGGCCCTCGCCAGTGCGCTCGTCGAGCTCGAGGAGCTCTCCATCACCGGTGAGCCCGAACAGGATGCCCCACGCCGCCGTCAACGCGAAGATCTTGTCGAACCCGGTGTCACTCTCGAGCAACGTCGCCTCCGCCGTCAGGCGGTTGATCGCCACGAGACGATCCGGCTCCCCCTGGGTCTTCGACGTCATGAACAGCGTGTTGCCCTTGTTCACGACGCAGTCCCCGCTCGAATAGACGTCCTGGTCCATCTCACCGACCAGCGTCGCCGCGCCCGTGTCCATGTTCACCGTGTAGAGGCGGTTCTCAGCGGTGACGAACCCGTTGCCGTCGCGGTCGATGGCGAACCCGTTCGCG
The DNA here is from genome assembly GCA_913058025.1 of uncultured Myxococcales bacterium. Taxonomy (GTDB): domain Bacteria; phylum Myxococcota_A; class Bradymonadia; order Bradymonadales; family Bradymonadaceae; genus CAJXPN01. Next base: position 638 of record CAJXPN010001072.1, read on the forward strand.
TCCCCGATCCCGTCCGCGCCGAGCTCCTGCGAGGCCGGAATCCACGACCCCACGCGGTACTCGTAGAGTTGCTGACGCGTGATCGCGAACAGCCTCCCGTCAGGGTGGGTCTCGAGATCCTGGAACGAGACGTTGTTGTCGTTCCCCTCGGACACCGTCGCCGAGTTGTCGACGTTGGGCAGCGCGCGCTGGAGCGTCTTCTCGAACGGATCGATCAACATCAGGTCGTTACGAGTGTTCGCGAAGAAGTCACACGTGAGCCCCTCGTTGACCGCGCCGTTGCAGTTGTTGTCGAGCGCGTCACAGAACTCGATGCCGTTGGGCGAGCGCTGGCGCTCGTCGTCGTCGCAGTCTCCGAACCCGCGCGCGTAACCCTCGACGACCTCGGCCGGCCTGAGGCAACGCGTCGCGTTGGTCGCAGGGTCGTCGACGCCGTAGTTGTCGCCGTCGCGGTCCAGGAAGATCTCGGTGTCCACGCAGGGCACGTCGCTGTCGACCCCCGCGTCACCGGCGTCCTCTCCGGGGCCCACGTCGCCCGCGTCGCCACCACCGAAGTCGGGGACGCAGCGGCCCGACGAGGCGTCGTAGATCTCGTTGGTGAGGCACGTCACGCCAGCGTCTCCAGCGTCAGAGCCCTCCCCGGCGTCGTCGTCGCCTGACGGCGTATCGGACGGACACGCCGCCAACGTGAAGGAGGAGACGAGCAGAGCAGCGAGGAGACGCGTCTTCATGGCGCTAAACCTTTGTGTTCCATTGAGTCTTCGCGTTACCAGGCACGACCTCTCGGACGCGACGCGACCGTATAACACACGCGTAAACTCGCCTCAAACAACAAGCACCTCACCGCCTCCGTCGGCCGCGCCGACGCCTCGCGCGCCTCGCCGGATCGACCCGGTAGTACGTGCTCAGCTCCTGGTACAGGTCTGGCGCGTCTCGAGCGAGCCGCTCGGGCCTCTCGAAGAACGCCTCCGTCGCCACCGCGAAGAACTCCGCCCCGTTCAACGCCCCGTAATCCCTCAGGACCCCGCGGCGCGACCCGCGCTCGACCCCGTCCCGCAACCTCACGTAGTGCGCCCCGAGCACGCGCGACCACGCCGCGTAGTCCTTCACGCTGTGGAGCACGGGGGTCCCGTCGAACACGCCGTCCCCGTAGTCGAGCACGTGCGCGAACTCGTGCATCGACGTGTCGTGTCCGTCGCCGGGATCGGCCAACCCGTTGCGCACCGCGTCCCATGACAGCAGGACCGTCCCCCAGCTCGACGCCTCACCCAACACGCCGAGCTCGTCCATCCCGGGCACCTTGAACGTGTGCGGGTAGATGATGATCTCGGTGAGCCGGTCGTACACGTGCAGCGGCAGGTTGCGAGAGAGCCTCGCCGCCAGCCCCGCCACCGTCACCTGCATCTCCTCGGTGACCTCGAGCCCGCGCGCGCCGAACCAGTACTTCTCCCACACGAACACCTTCAGGTGCGTCCAGAAACGCTCGAGCTCCTCCTCACCCATGTCCTCCATGAACTCGAAGTGGCGCGCCGCGATCACGTCCCAACGCTCCGGCCGCGCGCGGCGGCCGAGCCGAGTCCGCGTCCAGCTCCTCATGAACTTGAATGGCAAGGGCGACCTCCTGCGCTCTGGCCGTCACCTCGACCGCGGCTTGATCCACACGTAGTCAGCGTATCCGCCTTCACGCCAGCGCGCGAGCGCGCCCTCGCTCACGTCCTCGCCCGACATCCCCGACCCGGGCGTCACGAGCACCACCGTGGCGACCGCGCCGTCCTCCCCCGCGCGCCGCCGCAGCCGGCCAGGGATACCCCAGCCGTTCATCACGT
>CAJXPN010001073.1 GCA_913058025.1 uncultured Myxococcales bacterium
ACGAGATTTCTGCCTGTCTCGTGGGCTCGGAGATGTGTATAAGAGACAGCGGTGGTGCGCTCGCTGAGCGGGGTGGAGCACCCGATGGTGGTGGTGTTCTACTTCCCGCTGGTGGCGACGCCGCTGGCGATCCCGTGGGCGATGACGGACTGGCTGTGGCCGACGCCGTGGGAGTGGCTGCTGCTGTTGGGCGTGGGGGTGACGACGCAGACGGCGCAGGTGCTCATGACGCAGGGGCTGCACATGGAGCGGGCGGGGAGGGCGACGTCGGTGACGTACCTCCAGGTCGCGTTCGCGTTCGTGTGGGGGGCGGCGTTCTTCGGGGAGTCGCCGACGCTCTTCTCGGGGCTGGGAGCGGCGCTGGTGGTGTGCGGAGCGTTCGCGGCGGTGAGGGCGCGCGCGCGCTGACGCGAGCGCTGTGGGTGGGGCAAACGTGTACATCGAAGTGACTTGATGTATGCTGAACTGGGGGAAGTCAGAACAATTCGAGTCCGTTTGGCGTCTTGGGAGGGCGTGGTCGCACCACCCAGGACGGCGTGATGCGGCCACGCCCTCGAGGAACACTGGGCGCGTCGTTTCCATGAAGGGAACGGCGCGTTGCTGGTTTGTCGAGGAGTTGGTGATGAGAAGAGGATCTGCCGCGTTGCGGCGTGTCACGAGCGTGTGTGTGTTGTTGGCCGTGTCGGGCCTCGGTGTGCAAGAGGCGTCGGCCGATCGCGCGTTCGCGGTGGTGTACGACGACGTGATCAACGGCGGCTTCGCGCGCGCCGCGAACGGCCTGTTGGAGTGTGACCGCAGCGAGCATACGGGCAACAACTCCCGGTGCAACGACACGAACAAGACCGACGACAGCGAGCTGCTCCACAACAACAACAACACGACCGTGACGTGGACGGACGTGGACACGGACCCGGCGACGGAGAACTCGTCGCAGGCGACGTTGACGATGCCGGCGACCTCGTCGGTGGCGTGGGCGGGCCTCTACTGGGTCGGCAACACGGAGACGGGCGGCCGGACGGGGACGTCGGTCAACACGATGGACCAGGTGAAGCTGATGCTCCCTGGGACGAACACCTACACGACGATCACGGCGGACTGGTGCGACACGATCTCGGTGCGGTTCACGTGCTTCGCGGACGTGTCGGCGTTGGTGTCGATGGGCGGGACGGGCGACTACATGGTCGCGGACGTGCAGGCGAACGTCGGCGAGGACGACTTCGTCGGCGGCTGGGAGATCCTGGCGTCGTACCGCGACGAGACGGCGGCGCTCAAGAGCCTGACGGTCTTCCACGGCCACCGATCCTACGGAGGCAACACGACGCGAACGTTCGGCTTCTCGGACTTCCTGACGCCGCTCGCTGGGCCCATCGACGCGCGCGTCGGCGTGAGCATCGGAGAGGGTGACGACGGGACGGACGACTCCGGGACGTTCCAGTCGGAGAGCGCCGTGGTTGCGACCGCGCTGGGCCTGGACCCCGCGGCGGGTTCGCTCATCCCGAACGACGACCTGGGGAACGGGTCGCTGACGATCTTCGGCCGCAACGTCACCTCGCGAACCCCCGCGTACCACAACACGCTGGGCTTCGACGTCGACGTCTTCGACGTGAGCGCGTTGATGGCCAACGGGGACACGTCGGCGACCATCATCCTTGGTGGGTCGGCCGGTGAGACGAACGAGCTCTTCAAGGTCGACTTCGAGGTGGACATCCACTTCCCCGACATCCAGGTCGAGAAGTCGGTGATCGACCTGAACGGCGGAGACGTCGTCCCGGGAGACACGCTCGAGTACACGATCGTGACGCGCAACGCGGCCTCGGCGTTCGACACCGCGATCAACGTGGTGCTGACCGACGACATCCCCGGTGGGCTGGACTACGAGGTCGGCTCGATGTCGTTCAGGAACGTGGGCGAGGTGGGGTTCACGTCGCTCGACGACAGCGACTCTGATGGCGACCTGGGCTCGTACGACGCGGGCGCGGACAGCCTGAGTGTGGCGCTGGGGGTGGGCGCCGCGGAGGGTGTGGGCGGCGCGCTCGCGCCGGGTGACGAGGTCACGTTGGTCTTCCGCGCGGTCGTCGAGAGCCTGACCGAGCCGCTGTCGATCGAGAACACTGCCCTCGTGGCGCACGAGGGCCTGACGCTCTCGACGGGCGGCACGACGCGCCCCGTGAACACGCCCTCGTTCGATCCTGGCGACCTCACGCCAGGGCCGACGGTGGTGGTCGGCGGGCCGGATCCCGACGGAGACGGCCTCGGTAGCGGCCAGGACGCCGACGAGGACAACGACGGCATCCTCGACGTGGACGAGTCTGGCGGCGTGGACCCCGACGCGGACGCGGACGGTGACCTGCTCGAGGACTGGCGCGACGCGGACGCCGCGGGCTTCGTGGACTCGAACGGCGACGACGTCGACGCTGTCTCTTATACACATCTCCGAGCCCACGAGACAGGCAGAAATCTC
>CAJXPN010001074.1 GCA_913058025.1 uncultured Myxococcales bacterium
CCCTGCCCGAGTCGATCGCCGGCAGGTTCCGCCGCGCCGACGCCCCCGACAAACCCCTCGTCTTCGCGTTCCCCTCCGTCCCCATCTCCGACGCGCGCATCGCCACCTACTACTCCGACACCCTACGCGACCTGCCCGACTCCGCCGGCGGCATCACCACCAACGCCATCAGCGAGGAGGCCGTCTACGGCGACATCCTCGCGTTCGTCACACGCGACGGCACCTGGATGCTCATCGGCACCTCCATCGGCATCCTCCTCATCGTGATGATCGCGTTCCGCTCGTTCCGCAACGTCGCGGTGTCCATGATCGCCCTCTCACTGGGAGGTGGCGTGGCCGTCGGCCTGATGGGCCTGTTCGGCGTCACGATCAACTTCGTCAACGTCGTGGTGTTCCCCATCTGGCTCGGGCTAGGGGTCGACGCGGTCTTCCACCTCATGGGCAGATCCGACACCGACGCCAACGACCTGGACGGCTACATCCACACCGTCAGCGCCGTGTTCGCAGCCTTCGCGACCACGGCCATCGGCTTCGGCGCGATGTCCTTCTCCTCGCATCGCGGCCTCGCATCCCTCGGGCTCGCCGCCGTCATCGGGCTCGCCTGCCTCTTCGTCTACGCCGTCGTCATCCAGCTCGCGTTCTGGCGCACCCGTGAGATCGAGGCCGACTCCTGAGTTCAATCCAGGGCGATCACGACGTCGGGCCAGAGCAGCTCGCCCATCTCCGGGTTCGTCCACAGCGCCGATATGACGTCGAGCGCGGTCTGGACGCTCACCCCCTCGGCCACCGAGAGCTCGTAGCTCGTGTCGTCCGGGTAGATCTTCGAGAACCCCAACGCGAGCTCGCGCAGCGTCTCGAGCCTGTAGCGTGACGCGACGTGGATCTCGGACGCGTCGATCAGACACAGCGTCCTCCCTCCCTTGGGGCAGCCGACCACACCAGGGAGCACCGCCAACCCGACCTTCAGTGTGATCCCGTCCGGCGCCACGGTCACGCGCGCGTCCATCTTCTCTTCGTCGGGGACCTCCTCGACCACCGCGCGCTGCACCGAGACCCCCAGCGCCGAGACACGAACACTCGCCGGCAACGCCGGCGTGTCCGCCTCCGACTCGGGCCGCTGGACCCAGAGCGCCACTCGCGCGCCCTCGAACGACGCCACGACGCGCGCCACGGACACGACCTCGGACCAGGCGGCCTCACTGCCGGTGAGAACGTTCACGCGCATGCACGCGTTCGTACGCGGCATGATGCGGGTCTCGTCTGACGTCACGGCCGGACACGCCACGAGGCGCTCCTCCAGTGACGTAGTGAAGCCTGGGTCGGCCGCAGACGCCGCAACCTCCTCCCCGTCCAGGAAGACCCCGTCCTTCGTCAACGCGAGCATGACACCCGAGAAGTCATCGGTCTTGTTCATCCGGAGGTCGACACGTGGCAACGCGTCGGGAGTCAGCGCGCCTCCCGGCGCAGGATCGAACCCCAGCGAGGCGAAGCGCGCGTAGGTCTCGGTGAGCTCCTCGCTCGCCATGCCCGCGCCCTCGAACGCCCTGAGCGCGAGCACAGTGGGCCAATAGGGAGTCACCGCCTGGGACCAGCTGAACGCGCCAGCGCTCCCCACACCGAACGCGTCGATGCGACAGCGCCCGTGGAGGTCCACATAGACCTGCGCATGCGCGCCATTCATCCCCATCGCGTCCACGCCGGGGCAGACCTTGACCCACGTCGCCTGGAGTGCCTCCGCGCTCATCTTCGCGCGTGATGAGATGTCGGGCACGCCCCCAGGGCACGCGAGCATCAGCCCCTCCCGAATGATCGCATCTCGGTGGTCGCTCGGGACGCTCCTCACCGCGCCGTCCAGCTCCTCGAGCGCGCCGGGGTCACAAGACATCGAAGGCGCGCTGACCTGCTCGGGCGCGTCCGGCACCGCGGCGCCTCGCGGCGCCTCCGTCGCGCACGACGCGCAACCCACTCCAGCGACCACGCACCACATCCGAACCACCGAAACTGCTCGACTCACCATGACCTCCTCTCTTCGATTGACCACAGCAGGCCTCTCGGCGCTTCATTCGCTCGACATCAAGAGACGCCGTCGTACCACGACGCGAGCATCGCCCTCCCGTCGACCGTGAGCACGGACTCCGGGTGGAACTGTACGCCGCAGACGGGCCACGCCCGGTGGCGCACGCCCATGATGTGCCCATCAGACCACGCCGTCGCCTCGAGCTCGGGAGGGAGCGTCTGCGGCTCGATCACCAGCGAGTGGTAGCGGCCGACCTCGAGCGCGTCCGGCAACCCCTCGAACACACCGGCGCCGTCATGCGTCAACGCGCTCGCGCGCCCGTGGACGGGCGCGCCGTTCGCCGACACACGGGCACCGAACGCCACCCCGATCGCCTGATGACCCAGGCACACGCCGAGGATCGGCGTCGTCTCACCCAGCGCCCGGATGCTGTCTCTTATAC
>CAJXPN010001075.1 GCA_913058025.1 uncultured Myxococcales bacterium
ATGTGTATAAGAGACAGACAGGGGGCAAGGGAGCGCGGACGATCGGCTCGGGGTCGCTCCCGCATGAGAACAAGAGCGCGGTGAGCGCCGCGAGCGAGAGCGCGCGTGCGGCGTGGGTCAGGGCGGTGCTGTTTGGTGTGTTCATGACCTCATCATGTGGTGCGCGGCGCGTGATGAACATCGTAGAAAACCACGGGTGACGTTCGGGATGGCCCAACTGAACCTCGCTCGGAGTGCGCCACGAGATCCCATCTGATAGGAACGGAGGCGGAACCCACTGATTCGAAGATGTACGCGACGCCAGGGGCGGCGCGACGTGTCCCATGGAGGCGGACGAGATGAGCAGACGGAGTGGTGCGTGGTTGTTGTGCGCGGCGGCGTGCGCGTTGGTAGCCTGTGACTCGAGCAAGGCCGCCGAGGGCGGCGGAGCGGTCGAGGGCGAGGGCGCGTCTGCCGCGGCGAAGGCCGCGACGTCTGAGGGCGCCACCGGAGAGGCCGCCGAGGCCGCGCAGAAGGCCGCGCCTTCGGACGCCGAGGCGGTGTTCTCGATGGTGGACAACCGCCACATGGCGCACCTGCGCGACGCGGGCGCGCTCGTGGTCCACGCGGGGGAGGCCGCGGGGCTGAAGTACGTCCAGGGCCGGTGGAAGAACCCCTGGTACGACACGGTCGAGGAGGGCGGCGCGCGCTTCGCGTACGCCCGCGGGCCGGGCGCGACGCTGCGCTTCCCGCTCGGGCGCCCGGGCGAGTCCGGCGCGATCGGCGAGGGCTGGAAGGTCCAGGCGAGGCTGCGCCCGGTGGGCGAGCAGCGCTGCGACGTGTTCCTGAAGGTCTCCGGGTCGGACGAGAAGAAGATCGGCTCGCTGACGTTGAAGTCGGGCTGGTCCGAGTACGACGTGAAGCTGCCCGCGGACGCGCCGCGCGGCGAGGACGTCGCGCTTCGGTTCCACTTCAGCCGGAGCCGAGACGTCTCCGGCGTCGGCAAGAGCGCCGCGGCGTTCGATTGGTTGCGCGTGGGCGAGGTCGCCGACGGCGTGGCCGCGGCGCCCGAGCTCGCGGACATGGTTGACGCCAAGGCGAAGAGCGTGAAGCTCGAGAAGGGGCGCTCGCTCACGTGGTTCACGGCGCTGGCGCCGGGGAGCCGGTTCGTGGCGAACGTCGAGGGCGCGGCCGAGCTCGTGGCGCGCGCGGACGGCGGCAAGGAGCAGGTGTTCGCGCTCGCCGCGGGCGCCGTCGACGTGGACCTGTCGAAGGTCGCCTCGGACGCGGTCGCGCTGGAGCTGCGCGCCAAGGGCGACGGGGCGGCGACGCTGACGGCGCCCGCGATCGCGCGGGCGAAGGCCAGCGCGAAGGCCGCGGACGGCCCGCGCGTGGTCGTGGTCTGGCTGATCGACACGCTGCGCGCCGACCACCTGAAGTCCTACAACCCGAAGTCCGACGTGAAGACGCCGAGCCTGGACGCGTTCGCCGGTGAGGCCGCGGTCTTCACGCGCGCGACGGTCCAGGGCAACAGCTCGCTGCCGTCGAGCGCGTCGATCTTCGCGTCGATGTACCCGTCGGCCCACGGCGTGGTGACCCAGAGCGCGAAGCTCTCCAAGGACGCGTCGCTGCTCGGCGAGGCCATGACGTCGGGGGGCGCCCGCGCGGGGCTCTTCTCGTCGAACGGCTACGTCTCGAACAGCTGGGGCTTCGCGCGCGGATTCCACGAGGAGTACAACCCGATCCGCGAGGGCGGGCGCTCCGAGGCCGAGCACATCTGGGGCCGGGCCAAGACCTGGATGGAGGCCGAGCTCGCCAAGGACCCCGAGGCCAAGCTCTTCGTGTACCTGAACACGTCCGACCCGCACGTCCCCTACGACCCGCCCGCCGCCGACCTCGCGCTCTACCACGAGGGCGGCAACAAGGGCCGCGTCTCCCCGCGCGGCACCGGCGAGCTCCTCCACGACCTCGCCGGCGGCAAGTTCACGCTCAACGCCGGAGAGCGCGCGTACATGCGCGCGCTCTACAAGGGCGAGATCACGTACAACGACCGGATCTTCGGCGAGATGCTCGGCGACCTGAAGGCGATGGGCGTGCGCGACGAGGCGATGGTCGTCGTCACGTCCGACCACGGCGAGGAGTTCGGTGAGTACAAGCGCTACGGCCACGGCATCAGCGCGAACCAGGAGCTCATCGACGTCCCGTTGATCATCGGCTACGGGCCGTGGACCGGCGGCGGCCGGCGCGTCGAGCGCGCCGTGGAGCTCGTGGACCTCTACCCCACGCTCGCGGCGGCCTTCGGCGTGAGCGTGAGCGACACGCTCCAGGGCGGAGACCTCGGCGCGGCCGCGCGCGGTGAAGAGGTCTGGCACCCGACCCCGGCGATCGCCTACCACAACGACTTCCTGCGCTCGGCGCGCGTGGGCGACCTGAAGTACCAGCTCTTCCAGGGCGACAACGACCCGCTCTACG
>CAJXPN010001076.1 GCA_913058025.1 uncultured Myxococcales bacterium
ACGTTACACAGCTCCCCAGCGGGGAGCGCCAAGCCCGAAGGGCGCCGGCGGGGAGAGCAGCCGCGTTGGTGCCCCCAACCGTCAAAGACACGCGCAGTTCCCCAGCGGGGAACGCCAAGTCCGAAGGGCGGCGGCGGGGAGGGCAGCCGCGTGCCCTCCACCAAACGCCAAAGACACGCGCTCCTCCCCGCAAGAACAGGCGAGATGTCCGGAGCTCACCGCGCGAAGCGCGGGGGGCGCCAAGCGCGCAGCGCGGCGGCGGGGGCTACCGCCCCGAACCATACTCCACGTCTCGCTCGGACGCACCCAAACCGCCGCGCGCCATGCTCCAACGTCGCGCCTGCTACCTCCTGACCGTGATCAGGACATCCTGCCTGGTGGAGTTCCCGGCGCGGTCGTACGCCACGAGGGCGAGGTCGTAGACGCCCTCTGAGAACACGACGGGTGAGCCCTGCTCGCTGAGTTCGCTCGAGAACGCGTCCTCGTCGCCGATGAGGAGGCGGTCCTCGATGACGTCCTCGATGTCGTCCTCGAAGGTGTACTGGAGCTCGAAGCCGCCCGATGGGTCGCTCACGACGCCGGCGATCACGACCCTGGCCTGGAGCCGCGGGTCGTCCTCGGCGGTCTGCGGCGGGCCAAGGAAGAGCTCGGTCGGTGACACGAGCGAGAGCTCGGGCGGCGTCGTGTCCTCGAGCAGCCCGACGCACGTGGGAGTGGCGGCGCAGTAGTCGCTCTGGCACTCGCGCCAGGTCGTGCGCTCGGGCGGGACCTCGTCGCAGCGCTCGTCGACGGGATCGTCGCAGCCGGTGAGCGCCGCGAGCGCGGCGAGGATGATCAGTGCGGTCGAGCGCATGTCGTGTCCTTTGGCATGTTCAGGTTGGAGCTCAGGGCTCATGCGTCTCGTAGCAGTCGTCGGTCGGCGTGGGCGTGTCGCGACCCTCGACCTGGCGTACACCGGCGGAACGCCCCATCCAGGCGCGCACGGCCTCGTCCGAGGCCGCCGCCGACGGCAACGCCTCTTCCCCCTCACAGGGCTGGACCGGCCCGTGCGCGTAGCTCGAGAAGTAGTGCCAGACGAGCGCGTCGTGTCGGTGGTGCTGTGTGAGGTGGGTGATGTAGTCGGGCCGGTAGTCGAGCCAGGCGCCCAGGCGGCGCGAGGCGTGGTCGGGCGCGAACGTGTACGCGTTGAGCAGCGACGCGGTGTGGACCTCGAGGACGAGCCCCTCGTCGACCATTCGCTCGAGCGCGACCTCCAGGTGCGTGTGGAGCGGGTAGGGCGTCAGGTCGGCGCGCTCCCACGGGGACCAGTACGGGTCCAGCAGCGCGAGCCTGTGCGGGCGCACGCTCGATGGAAGCAGCCCCGAGTCGGCCGCGGTGTAGAGCCGGGAGGTCACCTGGGTGGCGACCTGCGCGCCCAGCGAGTGCCCCACGATCCGCAGCTCGTCCCCTCGCCAACGCGACAGCGCCGTGAGCAGCGCGCGCATGGCGCGGTCGCCCACGGTGCCCTTGAACCCGTCGCGCTCCTCGCCGCCTCCGGCGCGCTTCCAGCGCATCCCCGGCGCGACCTCGGTGTCCCATATCTTGGTCTCGGCGTCGCTGGGCAGCAGCTCGTCGGCGTGCTGGGTCCAGCGGAAGATGCCCACGTTCCAGCCCGCATCGAGCCAGGCGTCGGCGAGGTGCGGGTTCGTGGCGTCGAAGCGCTCGTCGGTCAGCGTGAGCGGGTCTCCCTCGGCGGTCTTGCCGTACTTCCAGCCGTGGAAGAGCACGACCGTGGGGCGCGACGGGTCGAAGTGTGGGTTGGGCGCGCCGTGCTCGATGCACTCGGAGCCCTTGCTCCCCAACCAGTAGAGCCCGCCTGCGTCGACGTCGAAGTCCGGGTTCTCGGGGCACCCCGCCGGCGCGCGCCTGTACGGGTGGCGCTCGGAGGGCGGCGTCGGCGCGCACGACGAGCTCACGGCGAGCGTGAGCGCGAGCAGCGCGAGGGCAGGGCGCACGGGGCGTGTTTGGCGCACGAGGACCTCGGGGCGTCAGGGTCATCCGGGCGCGCCGCATCTCTGGCGCGCGCGCGCACATTATACTATGCACAGAAGATGTCGACGCCCGCGCCGACACACCGAATGAGCTGCCTGCGCCACGACCCACGAGAGCGAGGACCCGACCCATGAGCGTATCCGCCATCCAGCCGCTCGCCGACGAGCCCGTAGCCCTGACACACCACGTCCGCTTCGTGACCGCGGCGAGCCTCTTCGACGGGCACGACGCCGCCATCAACGTCATGCGCCGCATCCTCCAGCAGTCCGGCGCGGAGGTCGTCCACCTCGGGCACAACCGCTCCGTCGCCGAGATCGTCGACGCCGCCATCGAGGAGGACGCCCAGGGCATCGCCATCTCGAGCTACCAGCTGTCTCTTATACACATCTCCGAGCCCACGAGACAGGCAGAAATCT
>CAJXPN010001077.1 GCA_913058025.1 uncultured Myxococcales bacterium
GAGATTTCTGCCTGTCTCGTGGGCTCGGAGATGTGTATAAGAGACAGCTCCTCGACCGCGCGTGCGCGGGAGAGCTGGAGCGAGTCGTCGGGCCTCCCGAAGGGGTCGAGCCCGTCGACCGACCACTCCTTGGCCACGAGCGCGACGCGTCGAGGCTTGGTCGCAGGGTCGAGCTGGAGCGTGACCACGTCGCGCGTGGGGAGCTGCGCGCGCACCACCACGACGTGGCGACCTCGCGTCAGCCGCACCGCGATCATCCCGTTTTTGGAGCGTCGGAGTTGGTCCGTCCTGACCCCGTCGACCTCCACGTCGCGGATGCGCGCGACGTTGGAGGGGCCGGGCAGGTACCAGCCCGCGTCACCTTGAGCGTGGACCTCCGCGCGCATCAGCAGCTCTCTGTCGTCGATCGTGAGCGTCATCGACGTCGCGACCGCGCACGGGTCCTCGCACGTCTTCGACGCGACCACTCGCCGCTCGAGCTCCCCGAGCGTCTCCTGGGACGGGACCTCGGCGCTCGCCTCCGGCGTGAACGCCAGCGACATGAGCAGCACCCCGGCGCCCGGGATGAGCACGCGCTTGATCCCGGCGAACAGGTCGAAGATGCCGTCTCGCCTCGTCATGCGGCCGGGCGCGATCACGACCAGCCCCATCAGGAGGAACAGCGCGACGCTCGCGAACCGGAGCGCCATGTTCCACATCGGCGAGACCAACCACAGGTCGAGCCTGTGCGCTCGCTCGACGGGGCCGCTCCAGCTCAGTTCGTACGACCGCCACGTCCATCGGGGCAGGCCCGGTCCCGTCTGCACGACCTCGTTCGGGTCGACCTGCTGCTGTTGGATCCAACCGAGCGAGCTCTGGCTGCGCTGGTTCTTTGCCCCGCGGAGGCCGCTCGACATCGAGATGTCCATCTTCTTGGTCGCGTACTCCGCCTTCTCTTCGAGGACCGAAATGTCCTCATCGGCCCACTCGTCGCGCTCCTGCACCGAGGAACTCGGGCGTGCGCTCATCGGGTGGGCGCTCATCGGCGCGCGCCAGCCCTGCTCGACCTGAGGGTTGAGCCCGTAGCGGACCTGCTCGCGCGCGAACGGTACGAAGATCGCGACGAACGTGAGGAACGACACCGCCACGTAGGCGATCAGCGGCCACCGCACCCACAGGCGCTCGGGCGGCGCCACGCGAAGCAGCGCGAGCCCGGCGACCAGGTGGAACCACACGTAGTAGGGCGCGTCGGCGCTCCACTCGTGCCCGACGAGCAGCGCCAGCGCCGAGATGATCCCCCACGGCCACCCGAACAGGCGCCCCATGCTGAACGCGATCATCAACAGCAGGAAGAACTCGAAGAGCGTCCACGAGTCGATCCATGTCCCCTCGAGGTCGTCGACCCCCCGGGCCGCCAGGATCGTCCACCCCGGCGGGAGGTGGAGCGTCGCGCTCAGGCTCTGGACGTCGTGATCCCAGCCGACCGCGGGGAGATCTCCGCGGCCCTCTTCGGCGCGAACCTCGGCCTCCAGCGCGATCTCCCCGGCGCGCAGCTCCACTCCCGTCTTGCCCGTCAGCGGGTCCCTGGTGATGAGCAGGTCCTCCGAGGCCGTGTTGTCGCGCGCGCGGCCGAGCACGCCGTCACCGGCGTAGTTCATCCTCCAGCCCTGGCGCATCTGCCCGCTGAGCTGGTCCTTGATCGTGTAGCCCTCGCCGTCGAGATCGAGCCACATCGTCCTCGAGAGCGAGACCTGGTTGGGCGCCGGCTCGGGCTCTCCTCGGCGAGTGACCTCGAGCGTGAGCGTGGCGCCAGGGGGAGCGAGCAGCGTCGTCCCGCCTCTCCAGGACTCCGGCAGCGTCGTGCGCGTCGGGTCCACCATCGCCAGCCCGGACAGGTTGACCGCCCTCAGGCGCTCGTCCGGCCTCCAGACCCAGACCTCGTCCCTGTCGTAGCTCGCAGCCCCCTCGTGCGCGGGCGGCGACCAGGTCAGCGTCCGCTCGGGCGCCACCGCCACCACCTCGACGTCGTGGGAGCCAGGGCGCGCGTACACCGTCGCCCGGCCCGTCGCGTCCACGCGCAAGGGCAGGGCGCTCGTCACCCCGACGGGCCTGGACCCTTCGAGCAGGATCTGCCCCAGGTCGACCTCACGCGCGCGGCCAGAGACGTTCAGGCGCAGCAGCGTCCGGACGCGCACGGGCACCCCGTCCTCGACGCTTCGGAAGATCGTCGCGCGCATCGCGTCGGCCTCGCCCGGTTGCTCCGCGCTCCCGTCCGCGCCCTCGCGAACCCAGAGGCGATCGAGGTCGTCGCGGCGAGGCCGCTCGACCTCCTCCCCCAGGTAGCTCAGCGTCACCTGACCGAACCCCTCGGGGACGGTCACGAACTCGGGCGGATCGTCCCACTGGAGCTGCCCCGTGATGCGGTGGCGGCCCGAGCCCACGCGGATCCTCGGCCTGTTGGCGTC
>CAJXPN010001078.1 GCA_913058025.1 uncultured Myxococcales bacterium
GGGTACGCACGCCGGAGGGTCCTTGGGCACAGGTGCATGCAGGCGGCGACTTTACCTGCGCCATTCGATACGACACTTCGCTCTGGTGCTGGGGCTACACCCAGAACGGCGCCCTTGGCGTGGGGAGCGTCGGTACGGTGGAGCAACCTCTTCCGCTTGAGCATGACGAAGCCGGTTGGAGAACCGTCGCAGCGGCCGCGCGGACAGCCTGCGCCGTGAAGCGAGACGGCTCGCTATGGTGCTGGGGACTCAACGCCGACGGGCTGCTGGGTGTGGGCGACGCGGCGGCGTCACCGACGCCGCGGCGCGTGGTGGGTCTCGACGACGCGGTCGAGGTCGTCGCGGGCACGCGCTTCACGTGCGCGCGTCGCGCGGCGGGGACGGTGTCGTGCTGGGGCGACGCGACCTCGGGGCGCGTGGGGACCGGCCTGAGCGCGGGCACCGTGGCCACCCCGACCGACGTCCCACAGCTCGCTGGGGCCACGCAGCTCAGCGCGGGCGCGAGCTTCGCGTGCGCGGTCACGCCCGACGGCGCGCGCTGTTGGGGGAGCAACAGCAGCGGCCAGCTCGGGACCGGCACGGGCGAGGCGTCTCTGAACTCGCCCGCGCTCGTGGACGGGCTCGGTGACGTCGAGGAGGTCGCCGCGGGCTGGCTGCACGCGTGCGCCCGCGCGGCCGCTGGCGAGGTCTGGTGCTGGGGTGGGAACAACCTGTATCAGCTCGGCGACGGCACGGTCTCGGACCGGCCTCTGGCGGTGCGAGTGCGTGACCTCGAGGGAGCGCGAGCGATCGCCGCGGGCGGCGCGCACGGCTGCGCCATCCGCGCGTCCGACGAGGAGGTCGTCTGCTGGGGGCGCGACTTCGACGGCTCGCTGGGCACGCCCGACCCGGTCAACGGGCGCGTGGCGCCGGTGGTCTTCGAGGCCGAAGAGGAGCCCGCCGGCGCCGACGCGGGGAGCGCAGACGCCGGCGCCGACGCGGGCTGAGCCCGCGCCACGGAGCTACTTCGGGCTCGGCCCCGGGACGTCGACCTCACCGGCTCTCTCGGCGGCGGGGTCGACGAGGCGGTAGCCCAGGTACTTGCCGAACGTGCGGCCCGACTGGTTCCACTGCTTGGGGCGGCGAGTGAACATGTCGGCGAGGCCGAACCCGGCGAGCGCGTCTCCGCGCTCGACCCAGGCGTCGTCGCCGGTCGCCAGGTACGCCGCGCCGTAGACGTGGACCATCATCAGGTTGAGGTCGTTGTAGGTCCCGTCTTCGTACGCGTTCGACGCGCAGCCCCAGAGGTAGCTCCAGGTCTCGCCGTTGGGCTGGAGCGCGTCGTCGTGCATCCAGTCGGCGATCTTGCCGACGACCGCTGGCGCCCGCCGGTCACGGACCAGCGCGTAGTAGTCCATCAACGCGTCCACGACCAACGTGGTCATGAAGGGGGACGCGCCCGCGGGGCCGTCGGAGCACTCCGACGGGTCGGGGCGCACGATGTCGTGCTCGAGCGCGCCGGAGTCGCCGCGGTTCTGCCACTCGACGACCTCGTCCATCAGCGAGACGAGCGCGCCGCGGTGCGCCTCGGAGCCCGAGATCGCGTACGCGGACGCGACACCCATCATCGTCCAGGCGAGGTTCCTCTCGGTCGCCTGGATGGAGCCGAAGGGGTCGTTCCCGGTCGGGTTTCGCAGCGCCGGGAGGTTGGCGACGAACGCGTCGCCCATCGCGGTCACGACCTCGCGCGCGGCCGGGTCGCCCGTGAGGAGGTAGTCGTCGAGCATGCCCTGACCGGTCATGCGCCGCAGCACGCTCCAGCTCAGCGCCTCGTCGGGCGTCCAGCCCTCACCCTGGCAGGTGTGGTAGGCCATCGCGCGGTCGGACGACCAGAGCAGCTCGTTGTCCCTGTACCAGCGCGCCTCGGCGCGCGCGCGGCGGAACAGGCGCGCCTCGCCCGTCCGAAGGAAGAGCGCGTACATGGCGCGCGGGCTGTCGTAGTAGGTCCGGTGGCTCGAGGTCGAACCGCAGCTCACGCCGTAGCTCTCATAAGCCGGGTCCATCCCGAACAGGTTCTCGACCAGCTCGGACTCGTACGCGGGGTAAGGGCTCTGGGCGCTCGCCTGCATCGGCGCCGTCACGACCCTCGCGTCGACGTACCACTGGGCGGGCAGGAGCCCGACGACTGGCCCGTCGGGGTTGGGCTCCGCGCCCGACAGGTCCGTGGACACGTCGCGCGGCCGGTTGATCTCGACGAGGAGGTCCCGCTGGGCGTCCTGGGCGAGGTCGGCCGACAACGTCACGAGGACGCTGCGCAGAGAGTCGTCCGCGGGCCACGTCGCCAGGAGGTCGTACCTCGCCGGGACGAGCTCGCCGCCGTCGAGCACGCGGATCGCCGAGGCGTCGTAGGCGAGCCCCTGTCTCTTATACACATCTCCGAGCCCACGAGACAGGCAGAAATC
>CAJXPN010001079.1 GCA_913058025.1 uncultured Myxococcales bacterium
CGAGATTTCTGCCTGTCTCGTGGGCTCGGAGATGTGTATAAGAGACAGCTTCGTGACGTTGTCGACGAACCCGGACGACGGGGTGACCGAGGAGCTCGCGAGCTCCGTGGTGCGAGTGGGTGGTCAGGTCTCGTACCTGAGGTCGCTGGGCGCGCGCTCGATCGTGGACGTGTGGGGCGGCGGCGAGTACACCTCGCTCACGATCACGTCGAACCCGTTCTACACGGGCAACCAGTACGTCTACGGGCGCGCGGGGCTCGGGTTCACGTACATGTTCAACACGGACGCCTCGGCGCGCGCCCACGCGGGCGTGCTGCCGACGTTCAGCGCGTCGAACTCGGGGGAGGCGTTCGGCCCGAGCCCGTTCTCGCTCGGGTACGAGGCGGGGCTCGCGCTCGCGCTCTCGATCTCGGAGAACATCTTCTTCCGGCTCGACTACAGCTTCCAGCTCTACTCGCCCGAGTACCCCGACCCGCTGCCGCCGATCGAGGCGGCGACCTCGTCGACCGACATCTTCAACACGGGCAACGTGCAGATCGGCTTCTCGCTCTGAGTGGCCTCCAGACCTCTCGAGTGAAGCGCGCTCATGGAGAGCCGCCAGATACAAACCCGTGAGGACGTACGAGACCATGAAGACGCCTCAGATAGACAAGAAGAGCGCCACCCTCGGCATCCTGCTCGGCACCCTGTTCTTCGGCCTGTCCTTGTTCTCGTACTTCGCCTACGTCGTGATCCCGGTGAGGACCCGGACCTTCGAGATCAACGACTTCCAGTGCCGTGGCGGGTTCAACTCCTACGGCTCGGACTTCGAGGCGCTGGACCTGGACCACGGCGCCGTCGTCGCCAGGTACGTCTCCGATCGGGGGCAGACGATCGAGCTGGCTGCGTGGCGAGGAGAGACCCTGGACGAGACCGATCGACGCAGCATCTTCAACGGGTTCACGTACGTGCACGACACCTACCACCGCGTCCCCTTGTTCTGGAATTACATCACCGAGAGGAGGGTCCTCTACAGGACCTTCCATACGGACTCGCGGCATTGCTACGAGTACATGGACAGCGACGAGATAGATGAGGCGAGGAGCGCGCCCAGAAGCGTCTCCAGGAGCGGGCTCGTCAACAGACGTATCACCGGCGAGCCGATGCCATGGTGAGAGGCCGATGGCTCCGCTCCGTGTGGCCTCGATCCTCCCGCGGCGGCCCATTCATGGATTCCTGAATGCTCCGCGCGATGTTACGCTCGACGCGGCCGAACGAGTGGCGCGTGCGCGAGCTCGCGGAGCGATGTGGTGACGCCGTGGCTGGATGACCGCCTCTGGATCATCCTGACACGACGTGACCATCGCTCAACCACAGGAGTCCGGCCGTGAGTCGATTCTATTGGAGCGCGCTCACGCTCGTGCTCACGCTCGTCATGTTCGCTGGTTGCGGCGAACTCAACGTTCGAGACAGGGAGACGCCTGGAGACGCCGCGACGGACGCGACGTCCGGCGGCGGTGACTCGGGCTTCCGAGACGTCTCCTATCCTGACGACGCGTCGACCCCACCCCTGGACGCCGGCCCCGGCGGACCTGACGGTGGCGCGGTCGATGGCGGCCAGGCGGGAGACGCTGGCGACGCCGGCGGACCCGACCCCGACGCCTGCGCCGCGTTCACGTGCTCCGACCTGCTCGCCGAGTGCGGCACGATCCAGGACGGCTGCGGCGGCGAGGTCGAGTGCGGCGCGTGCGCCCAGGGCACGATCTGTGGGCTCGAGGGGCCGAACCGCTGCGCGCGCACCTACGCCGTGTGCAGCGACTGCCTCACGGAGTGTCCGCTCGGTGTCGAGTGCGGTGAGATCAACGACCGATGTGGCGGCACGATCCTTTGCGGTGCGTGCCCTGCGGGCTCGACCTGCGGCGGCCTGAGCGGGAACGCGTGCATCGCAGACACGTGCGAGGCCGAGACGTGCGCGTCGCTGAGCGCGGAGTGCGGCCAACCCGACGACGGCTGCGGTGCTCGCCTCGACTGCGGCGCGTGCGGTGACGACCTCGTGTGCCAGCAAGGCTCCTGCGTCCAGTGCGTCCGCGACACGACCTGCGACGGGTTCTGCGGGCTCAAGCCCGACGGCTGCGGCGGCTTCATCAACTGCGGCCGTTGCGGAGACAGTGAGTTCTGCGACGACGCCAACACCTGCCAGCAGCTCGAGTGCCCGGCCAACGCGTGCAAGGACGAGGCGGGGAGCTGCTGCGTGGTCTGCGGCGCCAACGAATACTGCGACGAGGCGAACGCTCGCGCGTGCGCGCCCTGTGAGAGGGACAACGACCCCGTCCTTTGTCAGGGCCAGGGGGGCGCGGACCTGTGCGCCACCGTCGTCAACTCGTGCGGCCAGATGATCGACTGCGGCATGTGCCCCGGCGGCCTGTCTCTTATACACATCTCCGAGCCCACGAGACAGGCA
>CAJXPN010001080.1 GCA_913058025.1 uncultured Myxococcales bacterium
AGATTTCTGCCTGTCTCGTGGGCTCGGAGATGTGTATAAGAGACAGGTCTTTCGTGTCGCGTGGGCGTTCGATGCCTGCCGCGGGCAGGATACGACGAGGGCCCGGGTCTGTCGACCCGAGCCCTCTGAGGTTGGATGCGCGCGGAGCGCGATTCACTGCGCGGCGGCGGCCTCTTCGTCTTCGAGGTCGGCGAGGAAACGCTCGGCCTCGAGCGCTCCCATGCAGCCGGTGCCGGCGGCGGTGATCGCCTGGCGGAAGACCTTGTCCTGGACGTCGCCCACGGCGAAGACGCCGGGGACGCTGGTCTGGGTGGAGTCGGGGGCGGTGACGAGGTAGCCCTCGTCGTCGGTGTCGAGCTTCCCGGTGAAGAGGTCGGTGTTGGGGATGTGGCCGATGCCGAGGAAGAGCCCGTCGACGGGGAAGTCGCGCACCTCACCGGTCTTACGGTCCTTGACCTTGAGGCCCTTGACGTCCTTCACGCGGCCCTCTGCTTCGCCGTAGATGTCGACGACCTCGTGGCTCCACAGGAACTCGACCTTGGGGTTGTCCATCGCACGCTTCTGCATGATCGCGGAGGCGCGGAGGTCGTCGCGGCGGTGGATGATGGTGACCTTGGATGCGAACTTCGTGAGGAAGGTCGCCTCCTCCATGGCGGAGTCGCCGCCGCCGATCACGGCGACCTCGCGGTCACGGAAGAACGCGCCGTCGCAGGTCGCGCAGCTCGAGACGCCCGCGCCCCAGAACAGCGTCTCGCTCTCGAGCCCGAGTTTACGGGGTCGCGCGCCAGAGGCGACCACAAGCGTGCGGGCCTCGAAGGTCGTGCCGTCGTCGAGCGTGACCGTGTAGGGCCGGCCTTCGAGCTCGACCTCGGTCACGATGGCGAAGTGGATCTCGGCGCCGAAGCGGAGCGCCTGGTGGCGCATGTCGTCGATGAGCATGAAGCCGTTCACGCCCTCGCGGAAGCCGGGGTAGTTCTCGACCTCCGAGGTCTGCGTAAGCTGACCGCCGGGGAGGGACCCCTCGAACATCACCACGGAGAGGTCCGCGCGGCTCGCGTAGATGGCGGCGGTGAGGCCCGCGGGGCCAGTGCCGATGATGGCGACGTCGTAGATCTCTTTGTTCAGCTTGGGCATGGCACTTCTCCTGGCGTTCTGTCGCGATCGTTGCGTCGTGATGGGGGCCACGTGGGCCCAGACGCGTCGCTGAGTTGTTAGGGTATGGTTCTGGTGCGTGTGAGGTCTCATGAGCGCGTCACGAGGCGCGCTCGGGGATGATAAACACGTCGGCGTTCAGGTCCCGTCGAGGAACTCCCAGCTCACGAGGGCCCCGTCGACTCGCCGCGCGAGCTCCTGGGAGTCTGCCTCGCGCGACGTCGCCACGACCTGGTAGAGGCGGCCGGCGTCGATGACGTAGACGAGGAGGTAGCTGTAGCGGACGCCGCCGACGTCTCCGAGTGCGAAGACGCTGTGGCCGGCGCGGCCGTCGAGCGTCAGAGGGCCTTGCCGGTCGAGCTCGAAGTCGCCGACGTTCTGTGCGAGCTGGTCGACGCTCTGGGAGCGGAGCTGCCCGAGGTCGTGCTCGAGCGCGTCACCGCCAGGGAGGTCCACCACGAGCATGTGGAGCGAGAACCGGTCGCGCTCCGCGCGCGCCGCGAACACGGCGCGCTCGTGGATGACTCTGGGGTCGAGCTGCTCCCACGAGGAGTCTAGCCGCAGCGCGACGCCGACGTCGTCCCCTCGCCACGACCAAGAGGTCTGCGCGGGCGGCTCGGGAGGGGTGCGCTCGCAGCCCTGCGCCATGGGCAGCGAGGACGCGAGCGACGCGATGAGGATCATGAGGTGTGTGCGGGTCGGGGTCATGGACGCGGGGATACCAGATGCGGGGCGCTTGCTCCAGCGTCAGTCGATGATGCCCGCGTTCCTGAGCAGGTTCTCGAAGACGTGAGGGGACGCCGCGGCGCAGCCACCGAGCACGGCCATGCAGAGGAACGCGTAGATGATCATCGGGGTCGTACCGTTCGACAACGAGACGCCCTCCACGAGCGCGTTCATGACCCCGATCGCGGCGCCGATGACCGCGCCGATGACCGAGCCCCAGAGCCCGTAGGAGAAGCGCTTGGAGTTCATGTCCTCGGCGGGCGCCTCGGGCTCCTGCGCGACCGGTGCGAACGTGCCGGTTGGGATGGTGAACTGACCGGTGAAGTGCTCGGCGCTGTGTGACGCGCTCCCGGGCGCGCTGGGCTGATGCTGTTGGCCGTTGGGGATGCTGAACTGACCCGAGAAGTGCTCCGCGTTGTGCGCGGCGGAGTGTCCGCCGGTCGGGGGCGTGAACCCGGGGGAGCTGTACGAGCCGGTCGGTGGCATACCTGGCTGGAGGGCGACCCCAGCAGGGGGCGTGAACCCTGTCTCTTATACACATCTGACGCTGCCGACGATCTAC
>CAJXPN010001081.1 GCA_913058025.1 uncultured Myxococcales bacterium
TCGTCGGCAGCGTCAGATGTGTATAAGAGACAGGTTCGAGGAGAAGGACCACGTGACTCGCCTCGAGGAGGACGGCGCGGTCTACTACGAGGTGCCCGACGAGGGGAGGTCTCACCTCTCGTTCTACAGGAACAACATCATCCACCTGTTCGTGCCGGAGTCGCTGCTTGCGACGGCGGCGCTCAGGTTCGGCGAGGACGAGGTCGCGTACGAGGACGTGCGGGAGGAGACGAGGTTCCTGAGCGGGCTGTTCAAGTACGAGTGGATCTATGAGGAGAGCGCGCGGTTCGAGAGCGTGTTCGAGCGGACGCTGATGTACTTCGAGCGGATGGGGTGGGTGAAGCGGGAGGGTTCGCGGGTGGTGCTGGTGGGGGAGCGGCGAGACGAGCTGAGGTTCCTCAGGAGGGTGACGCTGGCGTTCGTGGAGGCGTACGCGAGGGTGGCGTGCGAGCTCGAGGGGCTGTCGGCGGAGCCGACGGCGCGCGGCGAGGTGATCTCGAGGGCGCTCAAGAGCGCACGCGCGGACTTCCTGGGGGGGAAGCTGCTGCTGGCGGAGACGGTGTCGAAGCCGACGTTCCTGAACGCGTGGAGGCTGCTGGCGGACTGGGGGGTGATCGAGGTGCGCGAGGAGGGGAAGAAGAGCGACCTGGTGGTCTGGGGGGTGAGCGAGGAGTGGGAGGCCAGGCGCGAGGAGCTCACGGAGCACCTGATGGCGCTGACGTACCTGGGGGAGCGGCGGGGGCGATCGTTGTCGTTGGATTAGAGCGGCGAGGGAGGCAAGAAACGGAAGACTCCGCGTCGCCACGTCTCACTGGGTGTGAGACGACGCGGTGCGCGGAGTGTAGGGGGGGACGGCGTGGTGTGAGGTCGTCGGGGCCTGCGGCGCTCGCGGAGCGTGGGTATGGTGCTCGATTTCCATGGTGGAGTGAACGCGAGTCGCGGCGTGGTCCCTGAGTCTCTCGAGCCGTCGAGGTCGAGTCGTGGTCGACTCAGGCGGCCTGATCGAGGATGCGCCGGATGCCGAGGACGCTGCGGAAGATGCCGCGCTCCTTGTCGGCGGCGTGCGTCCCGACGGTCACGATGAGCATCTGCTGTCCGAGGAGTGAGAACTCCTGGACGCGGAGCATGGAGCCGTCGACGTTGACGCCTGCGGCCTCGAGGGCGCGGTGTACGACGATGCTGTCGGGGTCGCGCCACGAGGCGGGGGCGATGGCTGCCAGGAGCTCACACTGCTCGGTCTCGAGGTGGAGCGGCGAGGCGAGCAGGAGGCCCTCGTGCGTGGCGATGACGCATGCCTCGAGGCCGAACTCCTCCATGACGTGGGTGAGCTGGTAGCGCATGGCGACGAGGGAGTCACCGCTGCGCCGGCGGCGGCGCTCCTGAAGACGAATCGGGTTGGGCTGGGACGACATCTGTCACTCCTTGACGTGAGGGGTCATGTTCCAGTTCGACGACCTTGGACCTACGTGTAGGTGTGTGTCGTCCACCTACACACACGGTACGTGTCGTGCGGTGACCGTCAACGTTTTCACCCGAGAATCGTCCGGACACAAAAAAACACCGGGCGCGACCTCGGGAGAGGCCGCGCCCGGTGTGGGAGCGGAGTCGAGCGCGGGCGCTTCAGAGCTCGTCGTCGTCGAGGTCGATGTCTGCCCATGCCTCGTCGACGGAGGAGGGCTCGGAGCCGAGGCTGGAGATGCCTTCCTCGATCTTACGGCGGATCGCGTCGTCGACGTCGGTCTCGGACTCGGCGGCGGGGTCGGCCTTGGCCTCGACCTCGGCGACTGCTTCCGTGGCGACCTCTTCCGTGGAGGCTTCTTCCTCGGTCGGCGCCTCGTCGGCGAGGGCGGCCTCCTCGACGACGGGGGCGGTCACTGCGGCCACTTCCTCGACGGGAGCTGCCTCGACGGGGGGCGCCTCCTCGACAGGAGCCTCCTCGACGGGAGCCTCCTCGACGGGAGCGGCTTCCTCGACAGGAGCAGCCTCGACGACAGGGGCCTCGATCGCCTGCTCGGCGACCTGCTCGGCGACCTGCTCGGCGGGTGCTTCCGAAGAAGCGTCGAAGAGGTTCTGCTGGTTCAGCGGGGTGGACTCGTCGGCGTGGTCCTCGGTGGTCTCGGTGGCCTGGTTCGCGGCGTGGGCGACGCGGCCGAGCTCGAGCTCGAGGAGGGAGACACGCTCGCGGGCGGCGTCGAGTTCACGCTGGGTGATCTTGTACGCCTTGTCGTTGTTGTCGGCGCGGCGGCGCTGACGGTCGATGTCGCGGGAGGAGCGGTTGAGCTTCCCGCGGAGGTCACGCTCGAGGGACTCCTTCTCGCGGTTGAGCGTGGAGAGCTTGCCGCGGTACTCGGAGTGGATGGCGTCGACGTCGACGGCGTCGGCGGCGTCGCCGGTCTCGGAGGCGGCCTTCTCGATGGCCCTGGGCTTCTCGACCTTCTTG
>CAJXPN010001082.1 GCA_913058025.1 uncultured Myxococcales bacterium
GATTTCTGCCTGTCTCGTGGGCTCGGAGATGTGTATAAGAGACAGCAAGAGGACGAGAGGCCCATCATGAGCGGGCATCATGATTGCAGGTGTGCGGCGACGTAAGAAACGTGACGCCCCTCCATACTCGGGCGCCGCGTGAGACCCACACTTCGAGGAGTGCGAATGCGAGCGAGGAGTTGGGCGGCGTGTTGCGCCGCCGCTCTCTGCGCGTGGCCAGCGGCTGCGGACGCGGGGAGCTTTGACGAACGGGGCGTGTACACGCTCGACACCGTGCTGAGGGAGGGCTTCGAGGAGGGCACCGAGGTCGACGTCCTGGGCGTACGCGCCGAGGGCGGGGCCGCGCTGCTCGAGGAGATGCTCCAGGAGACCCCGCGCGGGCTCGAGGGCCTGGGCGCCCTCAAGACCGGCGGCGTCGTCCGGCAGGCGCTCCTGCGCCTGGACGACGGGCGCTTCGACACACTCTCCGGGCGACGCGTCGAGATCACCCTCTGGGTCAAAAGCCAGGGCACCGACCTCGGCGTCACGCTCGGCTGGCGCGTGGGCGACCAGGACGCCTACCTCGACGGCGACTACCGCGCGAGCGCGCCCGTCGGTTACGTCTCCTTCATGCCCTCGGGTCGCGCCACGACCGACGGCTGGAAGGAGCTGACCACCGGGGCCTTCGACTGGTCCGTGGCCAGCCGAGCCGAGCCCAGCTGGATCAACATCCAGAGCCTCCAGCACACGTTCAACTACTACACCTACGAGTACAACTACTCGACCACGCAGACCGCGCTCGTCGACGCGATAGAGTTCCATGACCTGGGCGAGGCCGCCGTCCCCGACGCGACCTGCACCGCCGGGACCGAGGACGCCGTCTGCGGCGACATCGGCGTCTGCCACCTCGGGCGCTGCGCCGACGCCGCGACCGTCATCGGCCAGCTCCCCACCGACGCCATCCGCGCCGACTACCTCTCGCGCCTCGTCGCGCAGGTCGACCTCTTCGCCGGGCCCAGGCTCGGCCGCTCTCGCCTCGACGAGGTCTCCGAGCGCTGGGGCGCGCTCGCGCAGACCGACTCCCCCAAGGTCTTCTGGCGCGAGCTCTCCGAGGCCCACGAGCTCCTGCTCGACGGCCACGGCGCGCCCCCCCGGAACACCTTCTTCAGCGTCTACAGCGGCGGCGGCGTCTGCCTCGGGCCGGGCCAGGCCGACCTGCTCCCGGGCGAGGACCCCGACGCGCTGATGCCCATCGTCTTCTTCACCGACACGTCGATCAGGCCGGGCGGCGACCAGCTCCTGCCAGGCGACGTGCTCGTCGAGGTCGACGGCGAGCCCGTGTGGGACTGGATGGAGAAGAACCGCGCGCGGTTCTACTTCAACGGCGACCCCGAGGGCCGCGACGCCATGATCACCTCCGACATCATGAGCGCGGCGATCGCCGCCGGCTCGACGCTGCGCTTCGAGCGCTGCGCCGCGCCCGAGGTCGGTGAGCCCGAGGCCTGCGTGGCCGACGACGTCGTGAGCGTCGAGGTCGACACCGGCGCCTGGTCGGCGCCCTTCTGGGAGAACGAGGTCCCCGACCAGTACTACCGCTTCTTCGACTGCGACCGCCGCTTCGCCCCCTTCGCCCGGCCCGGCGACAACCAGTCCACCTACGAGTTCGCCTCGTGGCGTGAGATCGACGGCGCGCGCCACATCATCTTCAACGGCTTCCCCTCCACGTTCGGCCAGGACGGCCAGCGCTGGAGCCAGGCCTTCGTGCAGGGCCTGACCGGCTCGCCCGAGCGCGTCCTCATCGACCAGCGCACCGGCTACGGCGGCCAGGTCGACTCGGTGAACTTCCTCGTCGGCCTGCTCATCGAGCCCGACAACGGCGTCTTCTCGTCGTTCATGCCCTGGGTCGGCGAGGTCATCGACGACACCATCCGCGCCGCCGCGCGCGAGTGCCAGATCGCCTCGGGGCAACGCTCCGACATCTGCGGCGGGTTCTTCGACATGACGCCCAACGGGCGCGCCAACGGCTCGGCCGCGGGCGCCAAGCTCGCCCTCGTCAACGGCTTCGACGTCTCCGGCAACGACTACTTCTCCAAGTTCATGCGTTACCGCGCGGCGCCCACCCGTATCTTCGGCTACGGCCCGACCATCGGCGCCTTCGGCGTCTCGTGCCAGATGCCAGCGCTCATCGGGGAGTTCTCCCCCATGGCGTACCAGTGCCACGACAGCACGTTCACAGACGCCGGTGGCGAGGGCGACTGGACCTCGGGGATCGGCGTCGCCGCCGACGAGGTCGTCTACCAGCGGCAGTCCGACGCCGTGATCGGCGTGGACACCGTGATCGAGCGCGCGAAGGCCTGGCTGGCCGAGGAGGAGGGACGATGAAACGCAAGACGATGATGAGCGCGATCGCGATCGCGATGGGCCTGACCGCGTGTCAGGACCTGTCTCTTATACACATCTC
>CAJXPN010001083.1 GCA_913058025.1 uncultured Myxococcales bacterium
CGAGATTTCTGCCTGTCTCGTGGGCTCGGAGATGTGTATAAGAGACAGTCCCACATACGAGCGCGGCGTGGACGAGAGACGAGGTGCTCATCGCGGCGCCGGTCGGCCTGGACACCTCGGGAGGGGTCGACGTCGTGCTCCACCTCCACGGGCACAGAGCCGAGCTGACGCGGACGCAGGCGTCCCAACACCTGCTGAGGATGTTCGCGGCGTCGGGTCGAGACGCCGTGTTCGTGATGCCACAGGGTCCAGTGGACGCGGCGTCGGGTGACTTCGGCAAGCTGATGACGCCAGGAGGCCTCGAGGCGCTCCTGATCGACGTGGTCGGCACGCTCTACGCCGACGGTCGGGTGGCCAGGCCCGAGGTCGGGGAGCTGGTGATCACGGCGCACTCGGGGGGATACCTGGCGGCGGGGAGGATCCTGGAGCTGGGCGAGCGCGACCCGGTCGCCGTGCACCTCCTGGACGCGCTCTACGGGTACAGCGCGACGTTCGCGGCGTACGCCGAGCGGGGCGGAGCGCTCCGAACGACACACACGCCGGCGGGGTTCACACGCCAGAACAACCTCACGCTGCGCGCGCGCTTGCGCGGGTCGCTCGGGGACGCTCTCGTCGAGGATCTGAGCGAGCTCGACGTCGCCGTAGGTGCTCCTGCCGTGCTCGCATCAGAGTTCCCACACAACGACTGCGTGTTCACCGAGCGAACCTACGCGCGGCTGCTCGCGACGAGCGGGCTGGCTCCGTCTCCTGACCGCGCGCCCGAGCTGAGCGCGGTCACGAGGTCCCGAGGTCGCGTCCGGGTCTCCTGGACCGACGACGTCTCGGCGGGGGCGGAGGTGCTCGTGGAGCAGCGCGTCGGCGGCTCGGGCTTCGAGATCGCCGCGCGCGTCGGCGGCGGCGCCTCCGCCGAGGTCACCTCCGACCTCGACGGCATGTGGAGGATCAGGTCCTCGAGGCTCGTCGCCCGGACGCGCGACGGGATCGCGTGGTGGCCGGAGGTCGTGGTGTCCGAGCCGTCCGACACCTACGGCGCGTTCGGGTCGTCGCGGTGGTTGGTCGTGGACGGCTTCGACAGGATCGTAGGGTCGAGCCACGGCGGGCTGACGCACGACTTCGGGGGTCGGCTCGCGCTCGCGATCGGCTCGGCGGAGGTCGTCACGAACGAGGCCGTCGCTCGCCGAGAGGTCACGCTCGACGGCTACGACGGCGTGTTGTGGTCGTTGGGAGACGAGAGCCGCGACGATCACACGCTCGAGCCCGCAGAGCGGGCCGCGCTGGACGCGGCGATGGCCGCGGGTGTGCGCGTGGTGGTCAGCGGCGCCGAGCTCGGGTACGCCACGGACGAGGCGTGGCTGGCGCGCGCGCTCGGCGCGACCTACGTGAGCGACGACGCCAGGACGCTCGAGGCTGGCGGCTACACCTTCGGGGTCGTGTACCCCGAGGACTACCCTGACGTGCTCTCCTGCCCGGACACGCTCTGGACCTACAGCCGAGGCGGCCAGGCCGCGTGCGGCCGCAGAGGCGCGACGCTCGCCGTGGGGTTCGCGCTCGAGACGCTCTCCGACGACGACCTCGCGCGAGCGTGGGCCGAGATTCAGCGCTGGGTCGAGCCTTAGAGGCCAGCCGCCCCCATCGCGAGGGTCCGCGCCGCGCAGAGGTCTGACTTCATATACGAGACGTGGGAATGCGGAGGGTGCCACATCGGGTACCCACGCGTTCACGGGGCATGGGTCGCGCGGCGTCCGCCGCGTCATGCCTCGAACCACACACGAACCTCACGGCCACTCGCCAACGGGTTCGACACCAGGAGCACGTGAATGGGGCATCGTATATACGCCAGAGATCTCTTCGACGAGGTCATCTACAACAAGAAGACGACGGCCGAACTCCAGACCGCGATGACGGCCAAGACCATCGCGCTGCTCGAGTCGCTCACGAGGCGCGAGGAGCGCCTGGCCGGGATCCGCGACGAGTACGACATCGGGCCGGAGCGCCTGGCCGAGCTGATCATCCGGTTCAGCAACGAGGGCAACTCGCGCTCGACGTCCTACGACAACCAGGGCTCGGACGCCCCGATCGTCCCGGCGGGCGTGATCGCCAACATCGTGCGCGAGCGAGACATGCTCGACACCGAGCGCGACCAGATGCGCAAGATGGAGCTCATCCTGCGCAACATCAAGGACACCGAGCCCTACATCCACGAGGAGACCGGTGAGGTCCGCGAGCGGCCGTGCATCCACGAGCTGACGGACTCCGAGCTCGAGTACCTCGGGTTCTGAACCTCCCGGGCCGCGAGCCAGGGCAATCGCACTCATCATGAAGGAGGCGTTGACTCGACGGGGTGTGGAGTTCCAGATCCGAAGAGAGCTGGGGGTGGGGTTGGGGCACGGTCCCCCAGGCGCCGCTCGCTCACGCTCGCTTGCCGGTCCCCTCGCAGG
>CAJXPN010001084.1 GCA_913058025.1 uncultured Myxococcales bacterium
ACGAGATTTCTGCCTGTCTCGTGGGCTCGGAGATGTGTATAAGAGACAGCCTGATCTACCACGTCGAGGTGGGGCACTTCATCGCGGTGGTCGACGTCGATGGCCTCAGGCCGGCGACCGACTACTCGGGGGCGCTCGCCGGGGAGGACCTCGCGAGCTCGTGCGTCGAGCTCGAGGCCCCCGCGCTCGAGCTCCTTCGTGGCGCGATGGAGCGCGCGCGCTACGGTCAGGACCTGTGCGGTGTCTTCGGTGAGCGCTCGCTCCGCCTGCTCACCTACGCCAGGGATCGCTCCTCGACGCCGTTCGAGCGCTCTCTGCTCGACGCGCCCATGCTCACGCTCCATCAGAACATCGCGTGCTCGGTCACGCAGCTCTTCGACCTGTGCGCCGACGAGGGCGTCATCCGGACCCGCCTGAAGATGCGCGAGAACGTGGCGCCGGTCCCGGAGGGGGTGGACGTCCTCTGCCTGCGCGATGAGCACCAGCTCGACGCCGCGCGCGCGCTCTTCATGGAGTTCGAGGTCCTGGACTACTCGTCGAGTTCGATGCGCAACGCGCTGTTCTCGCTCATGGCCGATGCCTCCGGCGCCGCCGACCTCGACGAGGAGCCCGCTCCCGTCGACGCGGACACCCCGGCGGCGATCCTATTCGGGCGCGTGCGCGCCGCGCTCAAGGCAGCCCGCGGGGACCGCATGTCGTTGCTCGGTGACGAGGACCTCGCGCACCTCGAGGTCGCCTCGCTGGGGGGCGCCATCGCCTCCGCCCCGCGCGCCTCGAAGACGGTCCACGTCGACCTCGACCACCCCGTCGCCAGGGCCGCCCTCGACCACCCCGACGATCCGATCGCGTTGCACATGCTCGCCTCGTCGATCTACTCCGAGATCAACGCGCGCGAGCATCGCATCACGGATGCCCACGAGTCTGATCTGCTGCGCGCGTTGGCCCGTTTGCACCTGCGCGTCGGTTGATTCCGCAACGACCTTTGATGTCACCGGCTGTTTGACGCAGTATGTGTGCCGTGTAGAAAATGAGCCTTGAGAGGGGTGCCTTGGTAATGCGCATTGAGACTGTGTTGCGGATCGTCGTTTTGAGCCTGGCGCTCCTCTCGTGGGGCTGTGGTGGCGAGGAGACGCCGCCGAGCACGGTCGACCCTCGAGCCGACGGGGGCGCCGTCGAGGGCGACGCCGGCCCGGTGGAGACGCTGTGTATGAACGGCGACGACGACGACGGGGACGGCCTGATCGACTGTTCGGACCCGGACTGCGTGGGGGTCACGTGCTCGGAGACGGCCTCCGCCTGGTGCGTGAACCTCCAGTGCGCCGGCGGCGAGTCCTCGCTCGAGTGCAGCGACGGCCTGGACAACGACAGGGACGGCGTCGCCGACTGCGAGGACCCCGACTGCGGGAACTCCTGCGCGTGCGGTGAGTGCGAGGAGCTGTGCGACGACGGGCGCGACAACGACGAGGACGGCGCCATCGACGAGGGCTGCCCCTGCGTCTACCGCAACCTGGACAGAGGCGTCTGCGTCGACGGCTCTCGCCAGCCCGACGCTTCATGCGCGCCGCCCCCCTCCTACCAGCCCGCCGAGTTGCTGTGCGACGGCTTCGACAATGACTGCGACGGCGTTGTCGACGAGGGCTGCTCGTGCCGCTACCGCGACCGCCCCAACGGCGTCTGCGTCGTGACCACAGTCGACGTCCAGGGGGTGTGCCGCGAGCCCATCGGCTACCAGTCCACGGAGGCGTCGTGCGACGGCTTCGACAATGACTGCGACGGCAACACCGACGAGGGATGCTCGCTGTGCGACTACGACGGCACCGACGTCGGCGTCTGCCAGTACGGCGTCCCCGGCGCTACGGTCGACGAGTGCACCCCCCCGCTTGCCCACCAGCCCGACGAGCGTGCCTGCGACAACCTGGACAACGACTGCGACGGCCTCGTCGACGAGGGCTGCGGCTGCGTCTACCAGCAGCTGACCGCGGGCGTCTGCGCCCGCGCCACGCTCGACGGCACCGGGGCGTGCGTCGAGCCGGCCGCCTACGAGCAGTCGGAGTCGTCGTGCGACGGGTTCGACAACGACTGCGACGGCCGGATCGACGAGGGCTGCCTGGCGTGCCGCTTCGAGGGGAGCTCCGCGGGCGTCTGCGCCTTCGGCGTCCCCGGTGACAGCACCGACGTCTGCGACTCACCCAGCGCCTATGAGGCCGACGAGGGCGCCTGCGACGGGCTGGACAACGACTGCGACGGGATCATCGACGAGGGCTGCCCCTGCCTCTTCGGCGACTCCGACCGCGGCGTCTGCGGCGGCGCGTCGATCGACCCGGCGTCCGGACTCTGCGGCACCCCCGACGGCTTCTCGTCGGTCGAGATCGACCTGTGCGACGGCTGTCTCTTATACACATCTGACGCTGCCGACGATCTACTCTGTGTAGATC
>CAJXPN010001085.1 GCA_913058025.1 uncultured Myxococcales bacterium
GCGCGGGTGAACTCCGTGGTGGAGAAGGCGCGCTCGTCGGCGGGCGCGAGCTGGACGGAGACGCGCGCGAGGTGGTCGCCCGTGTCGTCTCCGCCCCCCTTGACCTGGAAGCCGCGCCCGAGCTCGCTGTACGTGCCCACGGCGACCTCGCCGGCGCCGCCGCGCGCGTCGAGCTCCTCTCGCGCCGCGGACACCACCCGCTTCATCGCGGCCTCGGTGTCCTCGCGTGAGGTCCCGATGGGGAACTGCACGCCAGACCTGGCGACGTCCCCCTCGATCTTGGGGAAGAACGTGAACTTGAGCGCGCCCGCCTCGAAGGCTCCCCAGGTCAGCGCCGCGAAGCCGATGCCCAGCGCGAACGCCGCGTACCGCTGGCGCAGCGCGAGCCGCACCACCGGCGCGTACCACCGCTCGACGGCCCGCTCGACCCAGCGGCTGAACGCCTTCTGCATGCTCGCGAGGCGCCCGGTCGATGGCTTCATGTGGCTCAGGTGCGCAGGCAACACGAGCAGCGACTCAACCAGCGAGAGCAGCAGGATCGGTATCACCGCCAGCGGCACGACCCGGAAGAACTTCCCCAGCACGCCGGGCACGAAGAGCAGCGGCACGAACGCCACGACCGTCGTGAGCACCGAGAACACCACGGGCGAGGCGACCTCGCGCGCGCTGCCGATGTGGCGGCACCCGGTCGAGGTCTCGAACGAAGACGACCGCGTCGTCGTCCGCGACGCCGGCGCCCCCGGCCTCTCACTCGATGGCCTCGACCAGTTCTGGCGCGAGGAGCTCGAGGTCGAGGAGGGCTGGCTCGGTGGTGACCTCTACACCGGCCTCGTCGAGCGCTACGTCGACCGCGTCTTCGTCGAGGACCCCGACGGCTTCGAGCGCTTGCGCGGCCAGTCCGCGATCTTCCTGGGCAACCACGAGACCCAGATCGAGTCGCTCCTCATCACCGCGTTGGCGTCCTACCTGATCGACGGCGTCGTCGTGACCATGGCCAACGCCAAACACGAGAGCGGCTGGGTCGGAGACCTCGTCCGCCTCATGTTCAGCTACCCCGGCGCACAGGACCCCCAGAACATCGTCTACTTCGAGCAGTCCGACCCCGCGTCCATGCTCGACCTCGTCGCCGGCTTCAAGCGCGACATCGCCGAGCGTGGCGCCTCAGTCATGGTCCACGCACCGGGCACCCGCGCCATCCAGGCAGGCCAGCCCGTCACGCGCCTGAGCTCGCTCTTCGTCGACATGGCCCTCGAGCTCGGTCTCCCCATCGTCCCCGTCGCCTTCGACGGTGGCCTCCCCTCCGAGCCGCTCTCCAGCGGCAAGCTCGAGTTCCCCTTCGACCAGGGCAGCCAGTCCTACTCGTTCGGCGCCCCCATCTGGCCCGACGAGCTCGGCGCGCTCGAGTACGTCCACCGTCGCCAGTACGTCATGGATCGCATCAACCGCATGCTCCCCGACGCCTCCTCGGCCGCCCCTCACCCCACTCGCCCCGAGTGGGCCCAGGAGATCGCCGCCTGGGACCAGCAGACCGGCGCCGGCGTGATCGGCTCCACCCTCTTCCACATCCTCGCGGGCCAGGACTCCCCTGGGCGCGACGCCCTCGAGCTCCTCCACGCCGCCGAGTCCTGGACGTTCTCACCCGGCGACGACGCTCGCGGGACCTGGCTCAAGCGCGCCGCGCGCATATTGTTCGGCCCGAATGGGCCTGAAATCGACTCATGATGCGGGTTTTGAACATCTTTTCGCGTGGAATTTGCTGTTCATACGAACGATTGGGGTGTATCTCAACGGCTGCTTGGTGCATCCAACGCGCGCCGCGCCGCTGATGGTGACGTCGCGCGGGGTTTTAACAACGCTTGTTGAGAGAGAGTTACACATGAAGAAGTTGATCCTGTCCTTGCTCGTCGTCGGCCTCGCCGGCTCCGCTTGCTCCTCCGCTCCCGCCGTCGAGGACGCCGCCATGGACGGCGCCGAGAAGGCTGGCGACAAGATGGAGGAGAAGGCCGAGGAGAAGGCCGCCGAGTCCCAGACGATCGTCGCCGTCGCCGCAGGCGCTGGCACGTTCAACACGCTCGTCGCCGCGGTCACCGCCGCCGAGCTCGTGGACACGCTCAACAGCGCCGGCCCCTTCACCGTCTTCGCCCCCACCGACGAGGCCTTCGCCGCGCTCCCCGCCGGCACCGTCGACGAGCTCCTCAAGCCCGAGAACAAGGCCAAGCTCACCGCCATCCTGACCTACCACGTCGTCCCCGGTAAGGTGATGGCCGCCGACGTCACGACCATGGACGCCGGCACCGTCAACGGCGCCGCCGCTCCCGTCGTCGTCTCCGACGCTGGCGTCACGTACGCCGGCGCCAACGTCGTCAAGACCGACATCGCCGCCTCCAACGGCGTCATCCACGTCCTGTCTCTTATACACATCTCCGAGCCCAC
>CAJXPN010001086.1 GCA_913058025.1 uncultured Myxococcales bacterium
CGCTCTTCCACCACCCTCCGCCCAAGGCACGCCAAGCTCCCCAGCGGAGAGCAGCCGCGCCTTCTGCGCCCTCAGTCCCCCATCGCCGCCTGCATCAGCTTCATGTCGAGCTCGAGCAGGCGGTCCTCGGTCAGGAGGAGGCACTTGGCGAGGCAGTAGGCGGCCATGTCGGGCTGGGAGTCGTGGAGGGCGCGCAGGGCGCGGAACTGGCGGTGGTCGCGGTTGACCGCGGCGGTGAGCTTCCTGGCGCGGCGCCTGGTGCGGTCGCGGTCCTCGGGGGGCCTGGCCATGAGCTCGCTCAGCTCCTTGGCGACCACGAAGAGAGGGGCGTCGTCGACGGCGTCGGCCATGCGGCAGGTCGCCAGCGCGCGGTAGCCCGCCCCCACGCCCCGGAGCAGGTCGCCGGCGCGCTCGACGAGCGCGGCGTCGGCGTCGGGGGTCGCGTCGTCCTTGAGGACGGGCAGGTACACGTGCTCGGGGCGCACGCAGGCGCGGCGGATGAGCTCGGAGATGGGGCTGGGCTGGAAGCCCATCCAGCGGAGCATCGGCTTCCAGGCGCGCTCACGGATCGTGCGCGACTCGTTGATCTGGGCGTAGCGGCAGAACAAGCCCGAGACGAGCTCGAGGCCGGCGTCGTCCTGGCTCGCGGGCGGTGAGCCGAGCGCCACGGGGACGCCAAGCTCCGCGAGCTTGGAGGTCATGGGCGAGGCGGCCGTGGACACGAGCACGCGCCCCTCGTCCTGCCAGGAGACGTAGAGCGCGGCGAGCGTGAGCGCCTTGCCGTTGACCGCGCGGACGATCTCGCGCTCACCGGCGCGGACGAGCGAGCCAGGCGGCTCGAGCGCGAGGAAGCCGACGAGGCGCGTGTACTCATAGACCTCGGACTGGCCCCAGGAGGGGGTCGCGACGAGCTCCTCGAGGCGACCGAGGAGCGCGTCGAGCAGCGGGCCGTTGGCCGCCGCGTCCAGCAGCTCCATCGCCTTCTCGTAGTTCTCGTCGCGCATGACCGTCTCGCGCGCGAGCGTGTGCTCGAGGTAGCGCGACTTGAGCTTGAAGGCGATGTGTCGGTAGCGGCGCGCGCGCTCGTCGAGCACGTCCTCGCCCGAGCGGCTGAAGGCGAGCGTGAGGCCCCGGTTGTAGAAGCCGTAGTAGGGCTCGCGCGTGTACGCCAGGGCGATGCCGGTGCCCTGGTGGTCGACGACCGTGGGGAAGGTCCCCTCGACGACGAACTCCTGGTTGATGGGCACGGGCTCGCTCCAGCCGCCGTCGGCGGGCGTGCGGTCCTCGAACGTGATCTCGGTCTCGGTGTGGGAGCACCAGTGGATCAGCGTCTCCTGGATGCCGGCGACGAGCTCCTTGTAGCGGTGCAGGTCGCCCTCCAGGAAGATCTGGATCTGGGTGCCCTCGGTGGGCGAGTCGAGCCTGGTCTTGCTGAAGGAGCGGTCCTCGTGGAAGAGGACCTCCCAGTACTCGCCGGCGCGGCCCGTGTGGACGATGACGGCCCTGGGCCCGAGCGCGAAGACGGAGACGAAGCCGATGCCGAACTTGCCGATCTTGGTGAGGTCGTCCTCCTTGGTCGAGGAGAACAGGTTGGTGAGCTGATCGTCGATGATGCGCTCGTCCATCCCCTCGCCGAAGTCGTCGATGTGGGCGATGATCGTGCCGGTGTGGCCCTCGCCGCGCTCGTACTCGGTCCAGACCTCGACCATCGGCGTGCCCGCGTCGATCGCGTTCTGAACGAGCTCTCGGAAGCAGTCGAGCGCGGAGCTGAACTGCGTCACCAGGTTCTCTACGATCCCATCCGTCGCGCTGACCGCCATCGCCGCTCCCTCGCTGAGTGCCGCCCGTCCAGGGCGTGTGTCGTCGTCGGGGAGTTATAACGCGGCCGAAGCGGCGAGACGAGCGCTCATCGGAGCGTGAGCTCGGCGAGCGCCCGCCTCGGGCCGGTCCCAGGGTCAGGCGCGGCTCACTGCGAGGGCGCGAGCAACCTGTTGAGCTCGGGCTGCTCGGCGCACGCGACCGTGTTGTTCGACTGGACGCGGCACATCTTCACGTAGGGCTGGGCGACCTGGATGCTCACGTTCCGCATCCCCGAGACGTCCGTCGCGTTGTGCGCGACGTAGAACGTCTCCTGGTCGTGCCAGTGGATGAGGTTCGTGTCGTCGCCCGGGTCGATGCCCACCAGGAGCAGGGACTCGACGCAGTTGGTCTGTTTGGCGCCCTGCATGTCGCACAGGCGGACGTACATGTTGAAGAGGTCCGCGCCGCCGTCGGCGTCTCCGTCGTCGCTCGTCGCCAGGACGCCCACGTTGCCCGTGGCGGGGCGGACGGTGTACTGGACGGTCCGATCACCCAGGAACTCGTTGGAGACGAGCACCGAGGCTGTCTCTTATACACATCTCCGAGCCCACGAGACAGGCAGAAATCTCG
>CAJXPN010001087.1 GCA_913058025.1 uncultured Myxococcales bacterium
TTTCTGCCTGTCTCGTGGGCTCGGAGATGTGTATAAGAGACAGACCTACGTCTTCGACGAGGTCGACACGGGGATCGGTGGCTCGACCGCGGACATGGTCGGCATCAAGATCGAGCGCACCGCCGAGAGCCATCAGGTCCTGTGCATCACGCACTTGCCCCAGATCGCGTCGCGCGCGGACAACCACTACCTCGTGGAGAAGCTGCTCGTGTCCGGCCGCACGCAGTCGACGATCCGACCGCTCGGCTCCTCCGAGCGCGTCGAGGAGATCGCGAGGATGCTCGGAGGTACGCGTGTCACGGACACGACGCTTCGCGCAGCCCGTGAGCTCGTCGCATGAGCCGTCGACCCCACGAACTGTACCTGGGCCGGATTTGTCGTTAGTTTGGATCGCATGTCACGAGATCCATCCTCCAAGACATCGGCCAGGCAGGTTACGTCCGACGTGGAGAGCGAGGAGTCACAACCAGGGTGTGAGGTCGAGACCTCGGTGTATGCACAGGTTCAAGACCTCAAGGTCAAGTTCCTCGAGCACGCCTGGTTAGGTTGCGTGATCGCCTCCGGGGCCATGACGCCGCTGTCGCTGAGCAGGATACCCCAGACGGGGTGGAGCCCCGTCTACGGGGTCCACGTCGGGATCACCGCGGGCCTGTTCTTCGGCTACGTCTTCCGCGATCGCATCTCACACATCGTCAAGCTGACCACGCTCGCGCTCTGTCTGGGCTTCGTGGGCGTCACGGGGACGCTGCACCTGGGGTTGATGGGGGTCGGCGTCTGGTTCCTCGCGATCATCGCGATCCTGATGGGGGTCGCGCACTCGCCGCGGGTCGGCCTGTCGATCTTCATCCTCAACATGATCTTCCTGTGTCTGTGCGCCGTGGCGTTCATCCGCGGTGACCTCGTCGCGGGGGTGAACCCGAACTTCTACGCGACGTCCACGCAGGCGTGGACGCTGCTGATCATGTCGAGCGCGTTCATGCCGGCGTTGGTGTTGCTCTCGTTCGGCAAGTACCAGGCGACGCTGCTCGAGCTCGTGTACCACCTCAAGAACCAGCGCGATCTCATCGCCGAGGAGGCGATGTACGACGAGCTCACGAGGCTCCCCAGGCGCCAGCTCCTCTACGATCGCATCGACATGTTGCTGCTGCGCGTCGCGCGTCACGAGGCGAGGGGCGCGGTGCTCTTCCTCGACCTGGACGACTTCAAGGCGGTCAACGACACCTACGGTCACCGCGCCGGCGACGCCGTGTTGCTCGAGGTCGCGGCGCGGCTCAAGGGGACGCTCCGCGCCGACGACACGGTCGCGCGCGTGGGCGGTGACGAGTTCGTCGTCCTGTTGTGCGACCTCTCCACGCGCGACGACGCGTGCAAGGTCGCCCAGAAGCTCGTGGAGGCGGTGCGCGCGCCGATCGTTCGAGATGGAGTGGAGCTGCGCGTCGGTTTGAGCGTCGGCATCGCGATGCTCCCCGACGACGGGGAGACGAGCGAGCAGCTCCTCGAGCACGCCGACATCGCGATGTACCGCGCGAAGGAATCAGGCAAGAACAGCTTTCGCTTCTACACAGAGTTCGAGGCAGTCTCGGCGTGAGGTCAGTTGACCCGTGGTTGCCAGCGGAGAATCCAGGCATCGGAGCGTGCGCGTGAAGCGGTGGAAGAGGTCGTTGGTGTGGGCGTGCGCGTTGGGCGCGCTGGGCGCGGGTGGGGTCGCGGTGGGGTCGTGGGGAGTCAACGCGTGGATGAAGTCGTCGTCGGACGGGGCGATCTTCGAGTCCGTCGAGGCCGTGCCCGCGCGTGACGTCGCGGTGGTCCTGGGCGCCCGGGTGATGCCCTCGGGGGAGCCCTCGAGCGCGCTCGGCGACCGCCTCGCCGCCGCGCTCGCGTTGTGGAAGGCGGGGAAGGTCAGGGTGATCCTCGTGACGGGTGACCACGCCGCGCCCGAGTACAACGAGGTCGCGACGATGTTCGAGTGGTTGCTCGAGCGCGGGGTCCCGCGCGACAGGATCTTCGTGGACCACGCGGGGCTGCGCACGCACGACTCGATGCAGCGGGCGGTGCGGGTGTTCGAGGTCGACTCGGCGGTGGTGTGCACGCAGCGGTTTCACCTGGCGCGCTCGATCTACCTGGCGAGGGAGGCGGGGATCGACGCGGTCGGCCTCGTGGCCGACCGGCGCGTGTACGCGCTGCGTCGCAGGGACGGGCGCAGAGAGTTCGCCGCGCGGGTCAAGGCGTGGCTCGACATCGAGGTGCTCGGGACCCAGCCGCGCCACCTCGGGGGCGTGATCCCGATCGATGGGCCGGCGTCGGCGAGCCACGACGAGACGATCCTCAGGACGCGTCGGGGCTCCAGCGATGCAGCGCGTCGATGAACTGAGGCGGGACTGTCTCTTATACACATCTCCGAGCCCACGAGACAGGCAGAAATCTCGTA
>CAJXPN010001088.1 GCA_913058025.1 uncultured Myxococcales bacterium
CGACTTCTCCATCCTCACCATCGAGTCGGGCTCGGCCAGGCTCGACATCCTCGACTCCGGCGCCTCGCTCTCCGTCACTCGCCTCGACTCCCCTCAGCACCCCTCGCGGATCTACATGCGCGAGCGCCGACGCGTCGGGCACCTCATCGACTTCCTTAGCAACCTGCGCGGCGATCTCGCCGAGAAGACCGCGCTGCGCGAGCGCTGCCTCTACAGCCACGTCCACATCACGCTCGACGGCGAGCGCATCAGCCATGGCCACACCCTCCCACCGGGGACCAAGGGGGCGGTCGCGTTCGAGACAGAGCACGAGCGCGGCGTCCTGGGCTTCGTGCCCAACGTCGAGCAGACCGAGGTGCACATGCTCCAGCACGGCGTGCTCGTGTCGAGCTACCACGTCGAGTCTCCGCTGGTGAGCGTGCGCGCCGTCGTCGAGTCGGACAGGCTCACCAAGAATCTCTCCCAGTCCGCCTTCGTCGAGGACGACGCCTGGAAGGACGTCTTCAACAACGTGCTGCGCGTGACGATGCACGGCTCGCTCGCAGAACACCTGGAGCGGGAGCTCAGGCTCCGAGTGGGCGGCCCGAGCATCCAGAGCCACGAGCCCAACGCGCGCAGGTGGCTCCACGACGTCGCGCTCCATGTGTTCGACGAGGTCGCCCGCTGGAGGGCCGCCCAGCTGAGCCCCTCTCGGCAGACCCTGGACCTCTGCCGGCTGCTCTCGCTCGCGCGGATATGGGAGGTCTGCGACCAGGTCGTCGTCGAAGGGAGTGCGAGCAAGTATATCTCGCTGGAGGAGGCGCTCGAGCTCGGGCACGCGGAGTCGATGAGCTTCGCCGAGGCCTCCTTCAGAGGCCTGGACCTCCCGCCCGACTTCAGCCCCGTCCTCCTGTCGCGCAAGGGCGACCGGGTCGCCAGCGTGCTCACGCGTTACACCGGGCTCCAGCGCCGCTCGGCGAGCTACGAGATCGAGGTCGCCCGTGAACGCAGGGTGAACGAGGCGCGCTGGTCACGCGCCCCGCACGACGGCAAGCTCGACGCCGTCGTCTTCCCGATCCAGGCGTCCCATGCGGGCGCCGCGCTCCGGATCACCGCGGGCCTGATGGACGGCGCCGCCAGCAACTTCCAGGTCGTCCTCGTCCACGACGGCTACGTCCTGCGCCGCAACGAGGTCGCCTCCCATGACGCGCTGCGAGGCGTGACCGTCATCGTCTCGGGGACGCTCCCGCTGGATCGCCGCCACGGCAACGTCCAGGTCGACGAGACCTACACGGCCGCCGTCGCGCCCGCGGCTGGCATCGTCTTCGACGTCATGGAGCGCTCCTTCCGTGAGCTGCCCGACGGCGCGTACCTCTCCGAACGCGCTCGCCTCGTCCTCCTCGCGCTGGCGTCTCCTCGCGTGCTCGAGTCGATGATGCTCTCGTTCGGGGTGGGCGCCCTCCTCAACGACGAGGCCCTGCGGGACCGGATCTTCGAGTCACTCTCGCCGGCCTGGTCACTTCATCGACTGCTCGAGCGCGCGTCCTCGCTCGAGCAACGCGCGCAGGCGGTGGAGAGCCTGGGAGCATTCGCGGCGCGGGCGGTCATCCCCGTCCTCGGCGGCGGCCCCGTGTCGCTCACGGACCTAATGGAGGACGCGAAGAGGCGCGGCTCCGCCTGGATGCTCGACTATGGCGAGCTCGACGCCGAGCTTCGGCGAGACTGGGCCGCGGCAGGCCTCGATGGCTACGTGGTCTCGGACGAGGGGTGGACCGATGTCGTGCTCATGTACTGCGCGGGCCACGTCTTCCGTGCCGGCGGTGTGATCCGCACCGCCGCGCGGCGCAAGCGCTTCCTCGATCGGCCCGTGCAGGCCGTGGAGTTCGAGCCCGGCGACGTCCTCGCGCGGCGAGGGCTCGCGGCCAGGCCCGGCGACGCGGGCGAGCTCGTCCTCCGCCGCCACGCCGCCCCTGGGGTCATCCGCGCCCGCTTCTTCATCTCGGGCCGGCTCATCGACTCGGTGGACCTCGAGGTGCCCGTCGGCGTCTTCGACGCCGCGTTCGAGAAGAAGTCGCTGCGCGTCGACGCGACCTGGAAGGGCCTCGAGCGGAACGCCGCCTTCGCCGCGGCGTGCGCGCTCTTGCGCGAGGACGCGTTCGGGCTCATCGAGCGCCGCCTCCTGGCGCTCGCGCAGACCGTGCCCGACTGGGGCGACGACGCGCGCGAGGAGTTCCTCTGCTACGTCGTCGGGCTGAGTAGGGCGGACGCCGCCGACATCGCCACCGCCAGGACCACGTCATTGACCGAGTCCATCGAGGGGTTCGCGCGCGTCGGCGGCGGGTTCGTCTCGTACCAGCGCGTGCGCGAAGAGCTCGACCGCCACGGCCAGCGGTTGCTCCTCGTGTCCCTGTCTCTTATACACATCTGACGCTGCCGACGACCTAC
>CAJXPN010001089.1 GCA_913058025.1 uncultured Myxococcales bacterium
ACGCTGCCCTCCTCCATGGCCGCGATGTGCTCGCGGGTGACGAGGTGGGGGGCCTTGGCGCCGGGGATGAGGACGGCGCCGACGACGAGGTCGGACTGGACCACGCGCTCCTCGATGGTGCGCTGGTTGGAGTGGAGGGTCTCGACGCGGTTGCCGAAGATGTCGTCGAGGTATCGCAAACGAGCGACGTTGATGTCGAGGATGGTCACGCGCGCGCCCATGCCGATGGCCATCTTCGCGGCGTTGGTGCCGACGGTGCCGCCGCCGACGATGGTGACCTGAGCGCGCGAGACGCCGGGGACGCCGCCGAGGAGGATGCCCTTGCCGCCCTCCTCACGCTCGAGGCAGCGCGCGCCGACCTGGATGGCCATGCGGCCGGCGACCTCGCTCATCGGCTCGAGGAGGGGGAG
Organism: uncultured Myxococcales bacterium; assembly: GCA_913058025.1. Classification (GTDB taxonomy): domain Bacteria; phylum Myxococcota_A; class Bradymonadia; order Bradymonadales; family Bradymonadaceae; genus CAJXPN01. Next base: position 411 of record CAJXPN010001089.1, read on the forward strand.
CGAGCCGCCGGGGATCTGGATCGTCTCGTAGGCGACCGCGGAGACCTGCCGCTCGAGCAGGGCCTCGGCGAGGTCGGGGACGGCGGCGAGGTGGAAGTAGGTGTAGATGAGCTGGCCGGGGCGCATCCGATCGTACTCGGCGGGCAGCGGCTCCTTGACCTTGATGATCATGTCGGCGACGGCCCAGATCTCATCGGCGGAGTCGAGGATCGTGGCGCCGGCGGCGATGTAGTCCTCGTCGAACAGGGCGCTGCCGATGCCGGCGTCCTTCTGGACGAAGACCTCGTGGCCGAGGCGGATGTACTCGGCGGCCGAGGAGGGGATGAGCCCGACGCGGTACTCGTTGTTCTTGATCTCTGTGGGGACGCCGATCTTCACGATCTTCACCTGTCATGGCGGCTCGTGGGTCACCTCGAATCCGGCGCCATGCCGACGACGAGGGTTGCGCATAGGGTGGGGCCGCCTCTTCTCCACCGCACACCGCGGACGATAACAAGATGCCCCCCCCGGTCAAGCCTCATAGCCGCATGATTTCTGACGCAGCGCGTTATTTGAACTCACGTCAAACGAACAGTGTCAGCGGAGGTCGTGGGGGCGGCGCGGAAAAAGCCCGCGAAGATCGGCGTGAATGAAATAAAGACCCCGGCGTCAGACCTATGACTCGTGACCATGGCAGCACGACGGCCGACCAGATGGTTACTTCTGGTGGTCGAAGACATGGCCGAGGCGAGCAGGACGCAGACCTCAGACGCGAAGGTGATGAGATGATGTTCGGAAGAAAGACCAAGACGGATAAGCGCTACGAGGCCTTCTACCGGGAGGCGGTCCCGCACACCGAGCAGCTCTACGCGACTGCGGTGCGCCTGACCAAGAGCGGCAACGACGCGGAGGACCTGGTCCAGGAGACCATGCTCAAGGCGTTCCGATACTTCGACAAGTACGAGGACGGGACGAACTGTAAGGCGTGGCTCTTCAAGATCATGACGAACACGTTCATCAACCGTTACCGCAAGAAGCAGAAGCGCAAGGAGTTCCTGGTCGACGACGACTTCAGGCCCTTGCAGGAGCGCGCCGAGGCGCCCGCCCGGAACCCCTTCATCGACGAGATCGACGAGGAGGGGGAGCTCTACCACAAGCTCTTCGGTGACGAGGTCAAGGCCGCGCTCGAGGACATCCCCGTGGACTTCCGCATGGTCGTCCTTCTGGCGGACCTCCAGGACTTCGCTTACAAGGAGATCGCCGAGATCATGGACTGCCCCATCGGCACCGTGATGTCTCGGCTCTACCGCGGCCGCCGCATGCTCCAGGCCAGGCTCCTCGACTACGCCAGGGCTCAGGGTGTCATCCCGACGCCTGCCGACGGCGAGGAGGACGAGAAGGTCACCGAGCTCGCGGAGTACCGCAAGCGCATGAAGACCGGCTGAGCCGATGGATCGCGCCACCTCACCGCCACGAAATGTTCTGGCGGCTCATGGTGTTGCACCTCTCGAGAAGACCGCGCGCCGACCTCGGCCCGTGACACACACTGCGCCCGACACGAGTTGCCGATGAAGCTGACATGCGACGAGACCACCGCGTTCGTGGACGCCTACCTCGATGACGAATTCGACGCCCAGGAGCGCGCCGAGTTCGAGGCACACATTGACTCATGTGAGGCGTGCAGATCGCACGTCGAGCTCCAGCTCGAGTTCAAGCGCCGCTTCAAGACCACGCTCTCCGAAGAGCGCGCCCCCGAGCACCTCCGAGAGAACATCCTCGTGGCGCTCCAGGCCGAGGTCGGCGTCTCCACCGAGAGCCGCGGTATCCGCCGCTACGGCATGATCGCCGCGCCGCTCGCGGCAGCGCTCGCCGCGGTCCTGATCCTCCCGGCGCTCACCATCGCCCCGGCCGCCAGCGACACCCCGCCTGCCATCGCTCAGGCCGTCGACTGGCACCAGCGCGACTTCCCGCTCGAGATCCGCACCGCCGACCCCGCCGAGGTCTCGGCCTGGTTCGACGGCAAGGTCGACTTC
>CAJXPN010001090.1 GCA_913058025.1 uncultured Myxococcales bacterium
ACGAGATTTCTGCCTGTCTCGTGGGCTCGGAGATGTGTATAAGAGACAGAACCTACACCGTCGAATACTCGACCACGGCCACTGGCCCGATCGACTATCGAATGGACACCACGCTCATCGACGACGGCGCGCTAGAGTCGGAGCCCAACGACGACTACACCACCAACGCCACCGACACCGGCAGCCTGCCAGCCCTCGGGCTCCCGTCGGTGGTCTACTACGGCGAGCTGACCACGGATGGTCTGACGTCCGACGTCGACGCGTTCCAGATCAAACTGGACGCCAACCTCGACCCGGGCCAAGCGATCTCCATCTCGGCCGAGGACGTCTTCAACGTCTCGCCGACGGGCTCCGTCACCCTCGAGCTCATCGACCCTAACGACCCGCTCACCCCCCTCGCCACGGCCTCCGCGCCGAACCTGTCGCTGTCGGTCACGGGGCTGACCGCCGGGGTGTACTACCTGGTGGGCACGCGCGCGGACACCGACGTGACGACGACGGGGCGCTATCGCGTCGCGATCGCGTCGGCGTCGCTCGTCACCGAGACCGAGCCCAACGACGACTCGAACACGGCGACCCCTGTCGGGAGCCTTCCGACGCGCCTCATCGGCTCGACCGGCTCATGTCGCGTGACGGCCACCAGCACGACGTGTGCTGGCTCGGACGTCAACGGTCAGGCGTACACGGACCCCGACTACTTCACGTTCACCCCCGCGGTCACTGGCACGTATGGCTTCGACACCGCCACGTCCACGTTCTGTGGCAGCATGGAGCTCTTCGACACCGACGGGACGACCTCGCTGGCCGTTGACGAAGAGGGGGACACGGTCAATGGTCGCCTCGTGCTCAACGAGACGCTCAACGCTGGCCAGACCTACTACCTCTACCTGGGTGGTTGGTGCGGTTCCACGGGCGCCTCGTACGACTACGACGTCACAGTGACCGCCCCGTGAGTCGGGCCGCGAACACGTTTGCCGTCTAAAAGGGCGGGCCTCTTCGAGGTCCGCCCTTTTTTGTCTTCTGCGACACGCCGGTCGTATTCCTCACGCGCCGTACTCGCTGCGACGCGTTGCTTGCAATTCATCGTGATCCTTCATAATGTCGCCAACTTGAAGGCCCAAGAATGAATAGTTCTAGCTTGCGCCGGGTGCTGACCGTTGGGGCGGTCCTGGCGCGTGAACACGAACAGATGTGAGGAAACGTAGAGTGTACGACACAAAGAGAATGCTTGCAGCGGCGCTGCTTGCGCTGACGATGATGCCTGTGACGATGACTGGCTGTGGCGGCCCCACCTGTGGCAGCGGCACGACCGAGAACGACTCGGGCGAGTGCGTGCCCGAGGCCGACGCGGTGACGTGCGCGGACGGGACGACCCTGTCCGAGGGCACCTGCGTGCTCGACACCACGGGATGCGGAACCAACACCGTCCTCCAGGGTGGCGTCTGCGTCCCCGCTGAGACGCTCTGTGCCAACGGCACGACGTTCAACACGACCACAAGCGAGTGTGAGGCAGCCCAGGAGTGCGGCGCCGGCACCGCGGCGAACGACGCGGGCGAGTGCGTGCCGGCGGCTGGCGCCTGCGCGGCGGGCACCACGCTCAACGGCGACGGCATCTGCGAGGTCGCCACGGCGGCCTGCGGCGCGGGCACCCAGCTCGACGCCGCCACGGGCCTCTGCGCGCTGACCGACACGGTCTGCGGTGACAACACGGTCTTCGCCAACGGCTCGTGCACCATCATCGCCGACGCGTGCACCACCGGCACCATCTTCAACGAGGGCACCGGCACCTGCACCCCCGAGGCGACCTGCAAGCCTGGCGACGCCATCTCGGGCGGCCTCTGCGTCACGCCCGCCGAGAAGCTCTTCGCCGACGCGACCGTCGGGGGATCGCTCTATGCGCTACCTGACTTCGCTGTGGATACCCCCTCCCTGCTGCGCGAATTGCACAGGCGCCATAGCGGTGCGACGTTCAAAATAGACGCAGCAAACCTCGCCTTCGATCGCGACACCGACGGCAAACTAAACGCCGTTAGCTGGGGTGCAGGCGTCTCATTGCAGGCCCAAAGGTTTATTTTCTGTGCGGGCAAGGGCAATCAAGACCTTATAGACCTCGCACGCCTCAGCAAGCCTGCGTCGCAACTGCGCCCATTAAAGATGGTCTGGCTAAAAAAAGCGGCGCTAGGGGCCCTCTATGCGCACTGTATCGGCGAAGACTTCAGCATGACACCGAGGCTTACCGTCACCACCCATCCCATCCCCGACGGACGTGATGTCTGGTATCTGGGCGGCGAACTCGCCGAAGCCGGCGTGGGCGTGCCAGACCACGAACTGATCGAACGCGCCCGCTGTCTTCTCGCTGACATCTTTCCTTCTGTCTCTTATACACATCTGACGCTGCCGACGATCTACTCTGTGTAGAT
>CAJXPN010001091.1 GCA_913058025.1 uncultured Myxococcales bacterium
CCGAGCGCGCCTCCAACGGCGCGGTCCACTACGCGGGCGGCGCGCTCGGGCTCGGGCTATTCTATGGCGTCGCCGGCACCAACGTCGGCCACGAGCTCACACACCGCACCTGGAGCACCTCCGCACAGGTCGTGGGGCGCTGGCTGCTCGCCTTCACCTCCGACGCGTCCTTCGCCATCGAGCACGTCTACGGACACCACAAGCACGTGGCCACGCGCGCCGACCCCGCGACCTCCCGCCGCGGCGAGAACGTCTACGGATTCGTGCTCCGCTCCACGGTCCAGTCCTACGTCAGCGCGTGGGGCATCGAGCGCGAGCGCCTCGCCAAGCAGGGCCGCTCCGTCTGGTCGTGGCGAAACCGCATGCACCGCGGCAACCTCATGACCGTCACGTACGCCGCAGCGTTCTACTGGGGCGCGGGCTGGCTCGGCGTGGCCACGTACATGGCGATCTCGCTGTACGGGAAGTCCTGGCTCGAGATGGTCAACTTCACCGAACACTATGGGATCGTCCGCGTCCCCGGCGCGCCCGTCGAGCCTCGCCACTCCTGGAACTGCAACCGCCGCATCTCCGGCTACCTGCTCTACAACCTCACGCGCCACTCCCACCACCACGCCATGGGCGAGAAGCCCTTCTGGGAGCTGCGCGCGTACCCCGAGACGCCCACCATGCCGTACGGCTACCTGACGATGATCGTCGTCGCGATGGTCCCGCCGCTGTGGGACCGCGTCATGATCCCTCGCGTCCAGGCGTGGGACCGACACTTCGCCAGTGATGCCGAGGGCGACCTCATCGCCGAGGCCAACCGCCTCAGCGGCAAGGCCGCGTTCATGGCGCCAACGCCCGACGTCCTCCCGCACATCCACGGCGACGCGCTCCCCGCCACGCCAGCCACCGAGCGATCCTCCGCGTCGAACGACGACCGCGAGCGCGGGCTCGCCCGCGTCATCCGCAGACTGTTTGGCCGCGACGGCGCCTCGACCGCGCGCCTCGAGCCCATCGGGATGGACGTCGAGGTCCCCCAGGGCGAGACGATCCTTGGCGCCGCGCTCGCCGCTGGCGTCGCCTTCCCTCACAACTGCCGTGTGGGCGGCTGCGCCTCGTGCAAGTGCAAGATCGTCAGCGGCGAGGTCCGCGAGCTCACCGACGCGTCCTACATCCTGAGCGCGGACGAGGTCCGCGAGGGCTACGTGCTCGCGTGCCAGAGCGTGCCAAAGAGCCCGCGCGTGGAGGTCGAGGTCCCGGGCCTCGACCGCGCCGGCGCGCACACCGAGCGCGTCCGCACCGCCGGCGTCGTCACCGCGCTGCGCCGCCTCAACCACGACATCCTCGAGCTCGAGCTCCAGCTCGACGAGGCCGTCTCCTACACCGCCGGCCAGTACGCCGAGTTGCGCGTCGAGGGCGTCGTCGAGCGCGCGCGGTCGTACTCCTTCGCGCAGGCCCCGCTCGACGCGCCGCGCGGCCGCGCGCGCTTCCACGTAAGGAAGGTCGACGGCGGCGCGTTCACGACCTGGCTCCACGAGCGCGCAGAGGTCGGCGACGACGTCCAGCTCGAGGGCCCCTTCGGTGACTTCTGGCTGCGCCCCTCGGGCGCTCCGATCCTCGCCATCGCAGGCGGCTCGGGGCTCGCCCCCATCGAGGCGCTGCTCGAGCAGGCGCGCCACGACCTCCTCGCCCGCGACGTCGTCCTCCTCTTCGGCGCGCGCACGCAGGCCGACCTCTACCACGTCGCCGAGCTCGAGGAGTTGGCGCGCGGCTGGCTCGCGCGCATGACCTTCGTCCCCGTGCTCTCCGACGAGCCCGCCGACTCCGACTGGTCCGGCGCGCGCGGCATGGTCACAGACCACCTCGCCACCGCCGCCGGCTCTCGCCTCCACGAGCATCACGTCTACATGTGCGGCCCGCCGCCCATGATCGACGCCGCAAGTGAGGCGCTCGACCGCTACGGCGTCCCCGCCACGCAGATCCACTCCGACGCGTTCCTAGACGCCTCACACCTCGCCGCGCTCGGCCTCGCTGACGCGTCCTGAGTCAGATCGAGAGCGCGAGGGCGCGCGCCGGGAGCGCGCCCCCGCACGCGTGCGCCTTGAAGAACGTGTACGCGAGCGCGCGCAGCAGCGACTCGGTCTCCCCCCTCGACTGCCGCTTGAGCGGCAGGATGATCGCCTCGATGATCGAGACGACCGCGCGCGCCATGTCCTCGACGGGCACCCCGAGCGCGAGCTCTCCGGCGTCGATCGCCTCCTGGAGCGTGCGCGTCAGGAGCTCGAGCGCGCGCGCGTCGAACCCGCTCTGGACCGCCAGCGCCTCGTCCAGCTCCGCGGTGGTCGCCTCGAGCCAGTACCCCGCCACGCCCCCAGCGATCCTCGGATCTGTCTCTTATACACATCTCCGAGCCCACGAGACAGGCAGAAATCTCG
>CAJXPN010001092.1 GCA_913058025.1 uncultured Myxococcales bacterium
CGAGATTTCTGCCTGTCTCGTGGGCTCGGAGATGTGTATAAGAGACAGGCGCATGGGTGGAGTCGGCCTACCTCAAGTCGTCCAACATCGGCGCGGGCGACAAGTTCGGCTTCTCGCTCGATTTGGACGGCGACCGGCTCGTGGTCGGCGCCTACCACGAGGACAGCGGGGACCCGGCCGACCTGGCCAACGACTCGGTCACGAACGCGGGCGCCGCTTACGTCTTCGAGCGGTCGATGGGCGCCTGGGGTCAGGTCGCGTACCTGAAACACCCCGACCCGAACAACTTCGACGAGTTCGGGTTCTCCGTCGCGCTGGATGGTGACCTCGTCGTGGTAGGAGCCTACGCAGAAGACGCGCTCGGCGCGGGGTTGAACCCCGACCCCGCCGCCGACTTCACCAGCAACGGCACCGCGGGCGCCGTGGCCCTGTTCGAGCGTCAGGCCAACGGTCTGTGGACGAGCAAGGCGTTCATCAAGCCGCCGAACCCGACCCAGGGCAACCGCTTCGGGTATGCCGTGGCGATCAGCGGCTCGCGGCTCGCGTCTGCGGATTACTTCGAGGACTCGAGCGCCACGGGGATCAATGGCAACCCCTTCGACACACAGGCCCCCGACTCCGGCGCGGTCTTCGTGCGCCGCGTCGCGCCCTGACACCCGATCGGCGCGGACACCCGAGCAAATTGCACAAACCCGCCTGAACGTGCGATGATGGGGGGTACGGCGCGCGTCGCGCGCCTACCCCCTATCCTTCGACCGACGTTGGGTGATGCTCGAGCTCACACGACAACCTCACACCTTGCTGTTGGGGCTCGCCCTCTGCATCGGGTGTGGTCTGCCCGCGCTCCCGCTCGACACCGAAGAGCTCGACGCAGGCGATGAGCCCGAGGTCAGCCGACCCGTGCCGCCCGGGGGCGTCTGCGTCCCCAACGAGCGCTTCTGCGCCGGATCGTCCCGACCTGGCGTCTTCGTCGCCTGCTCCGCCGACGGCTCGAGCTACGCCGACTTCACCTGCCCCGACGACGAGATCTGCCGCACCGGCACGGGGGAGTGCTTCCCGCTCTCGGAGCTGTGCGGCACCGACGACGTCTTCAAGCTGTCCACGCGCGAGGTCTTCTTCGAGCCCGCCACGGGCGGCGACGGCAAGTCCTCCTCGGCCATCGTCTCGCTGACCAACTGCACCAGCGACGTCATCAGCGTCCGCACCTTCAAGATCACCACCCCGCGCCACGACGGCGGCGAGCCCGTCTTCGCCGAGGCGAGAGGCAGCGCTCCCCTCCAGGGCCAGAACATCTCGCCGGGCGCCACGATCGATCACGTCCTCGAGATGAACCCCCGCAAGCCGAGCTGGCCCGAGGTCGGAGACCTCCAGGTCACCGTCGACTCGCCCTCGGCAGGCTTCGGCTTCGCCCAGGCGCGCTTGAGCACGAGCACCTGGTGCCTCACCGCGCCGAGCATCATCGACCTCGGCGTCTTCGATGCAGGTCAGGAGGTCACCGCCGACCTCACGCTCCACAACTGCGGCGCGCGCGCGATGTTCGTGTCCGGCGTCACCGCCGGGGCCACGCCGGGCTCGGCCGGGGAGTCCTTCTCCATCGACGAGGGCGGCGTCGCGTCGCTCGCCGCGCGCGCCCACGCCGACATCCCTTTCACCTTCACGAGCGGCTCCCCCGGGCGCGTCTCCGCCACGCTCACCCCCGTGCTCTCTCCCCTACAGATCGAGCAGCTCGGTGGAGAGGGTCGCCTGCCCGTGGTCCGCGTCCAGGGCTACGCCCGCGCGCCCGGCGAGTGCGACCCCACGCTCACGCCTCCCCCCGCCGAGGGCGGCGGCAAGATCGGCGACCTCGCGACCTTCGCGCTCTTCAACACCATCGTCTCCTTCAAGCTCCCTGAGCTCTTCGCGAGCGGTTGGTTCGCGCGCTGGAGCGCCGGAGAGGGCCAGCTCCACCAGTCCACCGACCGCGGCGCGTTCTTCTTCCCGCCCCGCGTGGGGACGTACCCGATCTCGCTGGACATGTTCACCTCCGACTCACGCCCCGCCTGCGACCGCGGCGAGTACAAGCTCGACGTCCTCCCCTCGGCTCCCCTCTACGTCGAGCTGACCTGGGAGAGCTGGTCGAGCCCCAACACGAAGGACCCGGTCCCCAGTGACCGCGGCCCCGGGCGCGGCGTCGACCTCGACCTCCACGTCCTCTCGTCCGGCCTCGTCTCCGAGAACAACTGCTGGGCCGACGTGCGCTCCGATTGCTGGGGCCGCGTCGACGCCGCCTCGAACAACATCTGCTCGAACGGCGCGCGCGTCCGCGCGCTCAGCCAGTCTGGGAGCAGCGCCGAGGCGATCATGCACGACGGCCTCTCGCCCGTCCGCCTCCTGTCTCTTATACACATCTCCGAGCCCACGAGACAGGCAGAAATCTCG
>CAJXPN010001093.1 GCA_913058025.1 uncultured Myxococcales bacterium
CGAGATTTCTGCCTGTCTCGTGGGCTCGGAGATGTGTATAAGAGACAGGTGGGATCTGATGAGAGGCGGCTGAGCGCCGGGATCGCCACGGCGGTCAGGGGCGCGTTGATGTACTGGAGCGGCATCCGCAGGAGCTCGTAGGCCTTCGCGTAGAACCCGAGCTGGGCGGCGCCGTGGTAGTAGTAGACGAGGTAGTCGTCGGTGTTGCGGGCGAAGTAGTTCACGAAGTTGTAGCCCGTGAGGTTCTTGCCGAACTGGATCATCTCCCTGGCGCTGTCGACGACGCGCGGCGCCCCCGGGCGCCACGCGCACAGCCACCACGTGCTCGCGGACGCAGCGAGCGCGAACACGAGCTGCTGACCAGCCAGCGCCCAGTATCCCCACCCGAGCGCGCCCATGCCGACCGCGGCCGCGATCCCCACGGCCGCCGAGCCGAGGTCGCTCTTGGCCACGCTCACGAAGTCCATCTCGCGCCTGAGCAGCGCGCGGTGTTGGAGGCGCGCGCCGTTGATGAACAGCGCCGCGGTCATCGCCCAGAGCAGTCGCGTGAGGCGAGGCTCCTCGTAGAACCAGGCGATCCCCGGGGCGATCACCACGAGCGCGGCGGCCAGCGCCGCGCTCAGGCCGATGTTGATCCAGAAGAGCGAGTTGATCTGCTCCTCCTGGAGGTCCTCGCGCTGGATCGTGGCCGTGGTGAGCCCGGCCTCCTGGAACATCGAGATGAGGTTGAGGACGACCGCGGTCAGGCCGAAGAGGCCGTAGTCTTCAGGCGCGACGAGGCGCGCGAGCGCGAACGTGCCCACGATCTGGACGAGCCCGCGCGCGAGCTGCGCCACGAGCGTGACCACGCTCCCCTTGAGCATCAGCTCTCCCAGGCGCGCTCGCGCGCTCCTGTCGGGTCCCTCCCCATCGCCTGGTTGCTGCGTCACACGCTCCTCTCGGACTCGTCGTCTCGACCGCGGACCTCGCCGTGTATCCCAATCGACCTGGGCTGTGAAGCTCGCCGCGGGCGGAGGCCGAACAGTCCGGCGTGGCACCTCGCACGCGGTCTGTTACATCTCATGAGAGTGGAAGGCGCATCGCGTCTTCCGCTGTCGTACAGGCGGCCACCCGCCGCCCCCCTCCCGAGACGAGCTCGAACATGCCCGTATACAAGGTCGACAAGTCCAGCGCGAAGTACAAACGAGAGCTCAGGCTCTACTCGTTCATCGTCGTCTTTCTCACGATCACGGGTGGCGCTATGCTCGGCTACAAGATCACGCGCAACGAGGCGGCGATCAAGAGCGGCAAGATGCAGGAGATGGTCGAAGAGAATGAGAAGAAGAACCCCAAGCCAGGCGCCGCGCAAGGCATCATCCAGTGAGCGCGCCGGCGCGCTCGCGTGGGCCATGTTCGCCCTGACTGCGTGCTCGTCCCCTGACGCGACCGAGCCCTCGCCGGACTGGTTCGACGAGCCTCTCCAGGAGTTCCCCGGGTCGCTCTCCGGCTTCGGCCTCTACGATGACCCTGGCGCGCTGGAGGTCGCCCGCGGCGGCGCGTACCGCTACGCGCCCGCCTGGCCGCTGTGGTCGAACGGCTCGACCAAGACTCGTGACCTCGTCCTACCCGACGGCGCGTCGATGACCGCGTCCCGAGACGCGCTGGAGCTGCCACCTGGCGCCACGCTCTTCAAGACGTTCTCGTACCAGGAGGAGGGCGGCCTGAGGCACGTCGAGACGCGCGTCATGCGCCGCACCGGCGACGGCTGGGACTACGGCTCGTACCTGTGGGACGAGGACGGCGAGGACGCCGTGTTGCTGGACATGTTGCGCCCCGTCGACGTCGAGGCGCGCGTGGGTGACGAGGTCTTCTTGCACGAGGTCCCCAGCAAGCTCCAGTGCAGGTCGTGCCATGAGTCGAACCCGGACGCGTTCACGCTCGGGCTCACTCCACGTCAGCTCCAGCACGCCCCGGGCGCGCCGCTGGATGCGTTCGTGTCCGCCGGGGCGCTCGACGCGCTGCCCCCAGACACCGACCCCATCGAGGACCCCGACCCCGAGCTCGCCTGGGTCAAGGGCTACGTCTACGGGAACTGTGGGTACTGCCACAACGGATGGGACGGCCCGTCGAGCGCGAACGACCTCTCCCCGAACGTCTTCGTGTCCGAGACCGTCGGGCAGCCGACCTCGGGCAACGCGTCTGCGGTTGGTATCCGCGTCGTGCCAGGCGATCCCGACTCCTCGATCCTCTATAATGCGATGGTAGACGGCTCGGAGGACTCCGAGCTCAAGCCGATGCCACCCGAGGGCGTCCAGCTGCGCGACGCCGAGGCGATCGCGCGCATACGCGCCTGGATTTCGTCGCTCCCTCCCGAAGAAGAGCTCCCATGACCCTGTCTCTTATACACATCTGACGCTGCCGACGATCTACTCTGTGTA
>CAJXPN010001094.1 GCA_913058025.1 uncultured Myxococcales bacterium
ACACAGAGTAGATCGTCGGCAGCGTCAGATGTGTATAAGAGACAGGTCCTGCATCATGTCCAAACTCGACGGGCTCCGCGTCGCGCTCATCACTGGCGCCTCCGCCGGCATCGGCCTCGAGATCGCTCGACTCCTCGCCGCGCGCGGCCTCGAGCGCGCCACGCTCTGGGTCCTCGAGGGCAACGCGCGAGGCCGGGGGTTCTATGGGAGGCAGGGCTGGGCGCCGACCGGTCACGAGAAGCGCGCCGAGTACGGCGCCGCCTCGCTCGAGCTCCTCGAGCTCGCGCGCTCCCTGTAGGCGCGACGCTCAGAACATCTCGGCGCTGTTCATGATGTCGTAGGACCTCTTCTTCTTGGACTTGCGCAGCTTCTTGCCCTCCGTGGACGACGACGAGTTCTTCTTCACCGACGACGACATCGCCTTGAGCTCGCTGTCCACGCGCCCGTACGAGTCGCCGTCGAAGTCGTACTCGGCCTGCTGCGAGTTCATCCTCGCGCGCTGCTCCTCGAGGACCTTCTGCGCGCGGCCTTGGTCGCCGCGCTCGTAGGCCGTCATCGCCTCGTCCATCGTCTCCGCGACCTCCACGCGCTGCGCGTGGTCCACGACGTCCTTCTCCACGTTCTTGACCACCACGGCCTTCGACGCGCTCACCGACGCCACGAGCTTGGAGGACGCCTTCGCCTTCCTGTCGTTGAGCACGTCCTCGTAGGTCAGGCGGAACGTGAGCACCGGCCGGTCTCCCTTCTCCTGCGCCGACACGCTCAGCCGCATCAGGATGTCCTTCTCCTGCCTGGACGCGAACTCCGAGAGCGGCACGCGCACCGTGTTGCCGTCGATCTTGTGGCTGTAGCCGTGCACCTTGAGCAGCTCCACGCCCGGCGCCATGTCCACCCTCAGCCACGCCTTGCGCGCGACCGTCCCCGCGAGCCCGGTCGCCTCGTGCTCGAACACGCTCGCCATCTTCGAGCCGTCCTCGATGAAGTGGTAGTTCCCGGCGCCCTTGCGCGCCATCGCCGTCATCAGGTCCTCGTTGTAGTCCAGGCCCATCCCCACCGTGGTCAGCGACACTCCGTTCTTGAGGCACCCGTCGGCCATCTTACCCAGATCGCGGATCTCGGTGACCCCGCGGTTGGCTTGCCCGTCCGACATCAGGATGACCCTGTTGACCGAGCCCTCCTGGATCGTGTTCGAGACCATCTCACAGCCCTTCGTGAACCCGCCCGACAGGTTCGTGTACCCGCCTGGCTGGAGCTGCTTGATCGCGTCCTGGAACGCCGCCATGTTCCCCGGCGTCACGTTCATCGAGGTCACGTCGACGCTCACCTCCGAGCTGTAGCTGATCAGCGAGAGCCGGTCCTGGGGGCCCAGCACCTTGAGCAGCTCCGAGGCCGCCGTCCGCGCCTGCACGATCTTCTGCCCCGCCATCGACGAGCTCCGGTCCACCACCAGCGCGATGTTCAGCGGCACCCGCTCCTCGCTCACGAACTCGCGCGCCATGATCTTGATCGACGCGAACACCTCCGTGGCCTGGTAGTTCGGCAGCACCTTGTGCGACAGCGACGCGTTCACCCCCAGCGTCCCCTCGATCTGCACGCTCGGCTTCGGCTTCGCCGCCGCCGGCGCCGCCATCATCGTCGCCGCCGCGACCGCCGCTCCAATCAGGTGTATCCGGTGTACGCTCATTCTCTCTCCTCTCGCTGTCGATTTCGGGTGACCTCCGCGCTCCGACCCCTCGCGCGCCTTGACTCCCCTGCGAACGCGCCCCCCTCGCTCCTGGATCTAAACGAAACCGAAGAGATCGAAAGTGGGCGTGCTTTTGTCGTCACACGATCATGTTCATCCTTGGACGAACACCCACCCGGGGCTACCTTCTCTGTCGTCATCCAGACCCATGACGCACCACCCCGACCCACCACGAGGAGAGTGAGAATGGCCCTTCAGGACCACCTGGAAGAGAACTGGCGCGAGCTGCTCGCCGACGAGTTCACCAAGGACTACTGGACCAAGCTCGAGGAGTTCGTCACCACCCAGCGCGCCGAGCACCCCGGCAAGATCTACCCGCCCGAGGACCAGACCTTCGCCGCCCTCAACGTGGTCCCCTACGACGACCTCAAGGTCGTCCTCCTCGGCCAGGATCCCTACCACGGCCCCGGCCAGGCCCACGGCTTGAGCTTCTCCGTGCTCCCGGGCGAGAAGACGCCGCCGTCGCTGCGCAACATGTACAAGGAGCTCGCCTCCGACCTCGGCCACGACGTCCCCAACCACGGCTACCTCATGAAGTGGGCCGAGCAGGGCGTCGCGCTCATGAACACCGTCCTGACCGTGCGCCACAAGGAGGCCAACTCCCACCGCAAGCAGGGCCTGTCTCTTATACACATCTGACGCTGCCGACGATCTACTCTGTGTAGA
>CAJXPN010001095.1 GCA_913058025.1 uncultured Myxococcales bacterium
TACGAGATTTCTGCCTGTCTCGTGGGCTCGGAGATGTGTATAAGAGACAGGCCACGCCCCCAGCGATCCTCGGATCATGGAGCATCTGCCCCGCCCCCGTGAACAACGCCAGCAGGCGCTCGCCAGGCGTCTTCGCCTCCATCATGTGCGTGAACACGCGCTCGGTGATCACCAGGTAGAGGCGCGTGAGGCAGTCGACGTAGATGTCGGACTTGCCCTTGTAGTGCCAGTAGAGCGCGGCCTTGGTGATGCCGGACGCCTTCGCGATCGCGCCCATCGACACGCCGTCGTACCCGTGCCGCCCGAACAGCGCGAACGCAGACTCCAGGATGTCCTGTTGTGTGTCCCCCTGCTCGCTCGCCTTCTTCCTCGCCATACGCGCGCTGCTCCCGAACTTCCGTGTGCGCCTGAAGATGTAGTGGGTATCGAGGTCCGAGACAACCTCGGCATCGGCTCCACGGGAGCAGGAGCGGCGGCGGCGCGCGTCGCGTCCTCGAAAGGACGAACGCGAGCGCGGCTTCGCCGCCGCTCCCTCCTCGTGGACACGCGAACCTCACGGCGGGACGGGTCGCGGCAGCGGCTGCTGCGCTCCTCGGCTCCGGCGGCTCGAGCGTGTGTGTCGCGTCTCCTTGAAGACGCAGTGACCCTGACGGGATTCGAACCCGCGATATCCTGGATGAAAACCAGGCGTCGTAACCATTAGACTACAGGGCCGCTCCTGACGTGCGCCTCCGCACACGCCACGCCCCGTACCGGAATCGAACCGGTGCCGTCCGGGAGACAACCGGACATCCTTCCGCTGGAACAACGGGGCAGTCGGCGCTTTCGCACCGTATGTGTCGGTGCCCTCGCACCGTATGTAACGCTCACCGCGAGCGCAGCGCCCCGTACCGGAATCGAACCGGTGCTTCCCGGTAGACAGCCGGGTATCCTTGCCGCTGGAACAACGGGGCTGATGTATCCACCGCGAGGCGTCCTCGAGGCGCCGCGAACCGGGAGGTTCGCGGCGCACGTGGTGCGACGAGATGGAGTGACCCTGGCGGGATTCGAACCCGCGGTATCCTGGCTGAGAACCAGGCGTCGTGACCGCTAGACCACAGGGCCAGATGACACGAGCGGAGGCCTACTCGGTCGTTCCAGAGCGCGTTCGGAGTGAACGCGCGGCGGGATCGTGAGAGACGTGCTCGTGTGTCGCGCGCCGGAACGTTGAAGGCCGAGTCGTCGTGACGACGCCCTTCGGGGTCCGGTCAGTGGCCGCGTCCCATATATGTAGTGGGGTCGCGGCGAGTCGTGGTGCTCGAGGTGGTGGCTTCTGTTCGCCTCACCGAGCTCCGACCCGCCGTCTTTCGAGGAGGGGGTTCGCTCAGCGAGGCCGAATATCGCGTTCTCGTTCTCGTTCTCGCATGACGTTCACTCCGGTTCTTCTCGCGTTTCGCTTCGAGCCGTCAGGGTGTATCCCCCGGCTCGTATGTAGATACCCGACCTGGCGTCGTTTCATTTCAACCATATTCGTTTTTACGCAACAAAACGTCGCGAGCCGACGTCGTCGGCCCCGCACCAAAGGACCCCCGCACCATGTTCACCGAGATCCTCGACCGCCTCACGACCAAGTTCGGACCCAACGCGATCGCGCAGAGCGCGGCGGATCTGCTCCCGAAGGTCATCTCCGCCATCCTCACCGCGGTGATCTTCTGGCTCCTCTGGCAGGTGCTCTCGCGAGGGCTGCGCGCGCTGCTCGCCAAGCTCGAGATCGACACGACCCTCCAGGCGCTCATCGAGGCGATCGCGCGCTACACGGTCGTGATCATCGCCACGATCAGCGTGCTCTCGGAGGTGGGGATCGACACCGGCTCGCTCATCGCGAGCCTGGGCGTCGCTGGCCTCACCATCGGCTTCGCCGCCCGCGACACCCTCTCCAACCTCATCTCGGGCCTGTTCATCTTCTGGGATCGCCCCTTCGTGATCGGCGACCTGATCGAGCTCAACGGCCAGTACGGGCGCGTCGACCAGATCACGCTGCGTTCGACCCGCGTCGTCACCGTCGACGGCAAGATGCTCGCGGTCCCGAACTCCACGGTCGTCAACTCCACCGTCGCCAGCTACACCAACTTCCCCAACCTGCGCATCGACCTCGACTTCACCCTCGGCGTCGAGGAGTCGCTCCCGCGCGTTCGCGCGATCTTCGACGCGCTCATCGAAGGCGACGAGCGCTTCATGGACACACCGCGGCCCAACGTCGTCCTAAAGAACGTCGGCGACTTCAACATCACCGCCCAGTTCCGCGTCTGGATCCACGACGAGACCCGCCATGTCCCCATCCGCTTCGAGCTCCGCGAGAGGATCTACGGCGCACTCCTGGAGGCAGGCGTCGACATGCCCTTCGAGCTGTCTCTTATACACATCTGACGCT
>CAJXPN010001096.1 GCA_913058025.1 uncultured Myxococcales bacterium
ACAGAGTAGATCGTCGGCAGCGTCAGATGTGTATAAGAGACAGCTTTTAGGAAGGCCGTTCAGTGACCAGGAAGTGGGTGCTCCCTGCTCGGACGACGAGTTATGCTCGAACGGGCGTGCGGCGTCAAAGGGTATTTTGAACAAAATGACGCCGTCACTGTAACTACCTCTTACCGTTGCGCTTTCGCTGCGGCTTGCGCGGAGCGTTCCTCACGCGGCGAGGCGCAGTGGTGTTGTGCTTGCGGGTTTGGGAGTCACGCTCGCGCTTGATCTGACGCTTGGAGGGCTTCGCGGTATCCGGCATGGAGGCCTCGAGGGCCTCGTAGAGGCCGGCGACCTCGTCGTGTGAGAGGGAGCGGAAGGAGCCGGAGGCGAGGCCCTCGATGGAGAGGGGCCCCAGGCCGATGCGGCGCAGCTTCATGACGGGCCGATCGATGACCTCGAACATGCGGCGGATCTGGCGGTTACGGCCCTCACCGATGATGACCTCGAGCCAGGTGTTGCGGTCGGTGCCGCCGGTGACCTTGACGAAGGCGGGGCGGGTGACGTCGCCGTCGCCGATGTCGACGCCCTCACGGAGCTGCTCGAGCAGCGGCGAGGTCTGAGGGAGGAGCCCGTGGACCTTGACGGCGTAGTGCTTGGCGACGTCGTGAGACGGGTGCGTGAGCAGGTTGGTGAGGTTGCCGTCGTTGGTCATCAGGAGGATGCCCTCGGTGTTCCAGTCGAGGCGGCCGACGGGCCAGACGCGGGGCATGTTCCTGGGGAGGAGGTCGGTGACGACGGGCCGGCCCTCCGGGTCGTAGAGCGAGGTGATGTAGCCCGCGGGCTTGTTGAGCAGGATGTAGATGTTGGATTCGGGCTTGGTGACGGTGGTTCCGTCGACGACGACCGAGTCTTTCTTGGGGTCGATGCGTGTGCCGAGCTCGCGGCAGATCTTGCCGTTGAGCTTGACGCGTCCCTCGAGCATCCAGGTCTCGGCGGTGCGGCGTGAGCAGACGCCTGCCTGGGAGAGGAACTTCTGGAGGCGTACGCCTGGTGTGATGGGCTTCTGTGCCATGGTTGGATCTCGCGATTCATAGGGTGAATGGTAGCGGCTTCGACGCCGCGAGGTGGCGCACCATAGGGATGGTGTCGCGATCGTGCAAGGGCGCAAACGCGCAGGGGAAAGTAATCCCAGGTCAGCCGCGCGGGTGGTGCTCCTCGACGAGCTGCTTGAGGCGCTGGTTGGCGACGTGCGTGTAGATCTGGGTGGTGGAGATGTCGGAGTGGCCGAGCAGGGTCTGGACGATTCGGAGGTCCATGCCGCGCTCGAGCATGTGCGTGGCGAAGGAGTGCCGGAGCTTGTGCGGTGAGATGTTCTTGGCGATGCCGGCGGTGGCGGCGTGGCGCTTGAGGTTCTTCCAGAAGGCCTGCCTGGTCATGGCCGAGCCGCGCCGCGTGACGAAGACGTAGGGGGAAGAGGAGGGGCCTCCCGAGCGCGTGAGGAGCTGCGCGCGGGTGATCTCCGTGTACTCCTCGAGGGCGTCTTGCGCGTACTCGCCGAAGGGCACGATGCGCTGCTTGTCGCCCTTGCCTGTGATGCGGAGGGCGCCTTGGCGGAGGTCGAGCTCGCGGATGTTGAGGTAGACGAGCTCGGAGACGCGCAGGCCGGTGTCGTAGAGGAGCTCGAGCATGGTCCAGTCGCGGTGTCCCTCGGGCTTGGTGCGGTCGGGGGCGTCGATGAGGGACTCGACCTCGTCGAGTGTGAGGACGGAGGGGATGGGGCTGCCGTACTTGGGCATGTCGACGAGCTTGGCGGGGTTGTTCTCGACGAGCTCCTTGCGCACCAGGTAGGCGAACATGCCCCTGACCGCGGAGAGCTTTCGGGCGGCGGAGCGGGGTTTGACCGCGGACATGCTGAGCTCGTAGAGGAACTCGGAGATGTGAGAGTCGGTGACGTCGAGGATGTCCTCGTGGGCGAGCTGCGCCTCGCAGGACCCGATGAACTGGCGAAGGTCGCGGCCGTACGCGAGCACGGTGTTCTTGGACATGTTGCGTTCGATGGTGAGGTGGCGCAGGTAGAGGTCGACGGCGTGGTCGAGCGAGACGGTGTCGTCTTTGGGGGCGGTGGTCATGTGGTGCTCCTGGGGAGGTTCGGCAGGTCGTTGTCGTGTGGGGTCGCGGCGCGGGTGAGGGCGTCGCGGAGCGCGTCGAGCTGGGCGCGCGAGAAGCGCGCGCTCGATGTGGGCTCGAGGTAGAGGTTGTCGAGGACGCGGTGGCCGTGGGCGTCGAGCTTGGCGAAGCAGATGCGCGCGTCGAGGGTGTCGAGCGCCCGGCACAGGTCATAGAAGAGGGCGAGGCGATCGGGTGCGCGGACCTCGGCCTGTCTCTTATACACATCTCCGAGCCCACGAGACAGGCAGAAATCTCG
>CAJXPN010001097.1 GCA_913058025.1 uncultured Myxococcales bacterium
CGAGATTTCTGCCTGTCTCGTGGGCTCGGAGATGTGTATAAGAGACAGGTGTACGCGATCTGTCGGAGCGACGCGCGGTATGCGCCGACGAGGTCCCCCAGGAGTTCTTCGGGTGAGCGACCGAGGAGGAGCTCGGGGCGTGCGGCCAGGTCTTCGAGTCTGCGCGAGAGCGCGAGCCTCGCCTCCGCGAGCTCCTCGGTGAGGGTCACGTCGACGTGGTCCCCTGTCGTGTAGTCAGGGCTCGGTTTTTTGGAGTGCACTGTGTCTTGTCGTCAGAGGGGCGGGTGTCAGGCGGCTCCCCCTCACGTTCATGAGCATAACGGCGCGCGCGTGAGAGCGCCACGCCCATCACCGGCAGCGCCGTCTGCGCGTCGTCAGTACGCGAACCCGTCCGCGCCATCGGTCACGGTCACCACGACGATCGTGTCGGCGCGGACGCCCTCGAGGTCGGGGTCGTCCATGTCCTCCCACGCCTGGACGATGAAGTCTGCGTAGTCCGGGCCGTAGGCGACGACGTGAAGGATCTGCTTGGACCAGCGGTCCCCCTCGACGACGTTCGCGCTCGAGACGAGGATGTCGGCGAGCTTGTCGGCGAGCAGGTCCTGCGCGGCCTCGAGCGAGTAGGGGTTGTTCGGGCCGCGGTAGGCGCGCGTGACGGAGACGCCGATCTTGAGGCCGTCGATCTCGACGAGCAGGTCCGTGATCTTGCCCTGTGGGTCGTACTCGATCTCGGTCTCGGTCTTGATGAGCGTGGCGCCCTCGCAGCGCGCGAGGAGTTCGAAGGAGATGACCTCCGAGAGGATCGAGGACCCGCCGGCGTTGCCGTCGTCGATGATCTCCTGGCCGCCCTCGGTGAGCAGGGCCTTGTCCGCCTCGTCGTAGGGGTCGGCGGCGAAGTCGATGGCGTTGCGCACGATCGCGGGTCTCGCGGCGGTGAGCTCGTCGTCGAGCACGTCGCACTCCCCCGAGATGGCGCCGAAGCCCGGCGCCGGGCGGACGTCGTCGCCAGCG
Organism: uncultured Myxococcales bacterium; assembly: GCA_913058025.1. GTDB lineage: Bacteria > Myxococcota_A > Bradymonadia > Bradymonadales > Bradymonadaceae > CAJXPN01. The sequence continues at coordinate 1,012 of CAJXPN010001097.1, forward strand.
TCTCCGCTTGCGTCCTCACCCGCGCCCGCGTCCTCACCCGAGTCGGTGCCTGTGTCGATGTCGGCGTCGGCGTCCTCGATGTCTGTGTCGGTGCCGGCGTCCTCGGGAGAGACCCAGGCGTCGGCGCCCACGTCGGTGGTGTCGCCCGCGTCATCCTCTGTGGGTTCCGTGGCCGGGCATCCCGCGAGGAGCGCGAGCGTGATGGCGCCGATGGCGAGGCGAGTCATGTGGAGCGTCATGTCGGGGGTCCTCATCGTGGTTCAGCTGTTGGAGAGGAGCTGCGCGAAGGCGTCCTGAAAGCACGAGGCGAAGAGGTCGGGGTCGGGCAGCAGGTTCGCGTCGCCCGTGATACCGACCTGGACCTCGCCGCGGTAGGAGAAGATGGAGAAGCCGAGGCCGAGGTCGGCCGACTGGGGCACCCAGAACGTGATCCGGGTGATGGAGCGTCCTCCGATGCGCACGGGCTCGACGGGGCCGGGGACGTTGGTCGTGATGGCCGTGGCCTTGTTGTAGAAGAGGCGCATGAGCTGCGTCTGCGCCGCCGCGGGCGACGCGCCCATCGCCGTGAGCACGCCGAAGGTGACGTACGCCTCGGGGCTCTTCTTTAGGACCTCGATGCGGCGCTGGAGGATCGCGAGCCGCTCGGCCGGGTCGTCCTCCCCGATGGGGAGCTCTATGAACACGAGCCCGAACCCGTTGCCGAGGTCCTCCGTGCGGCGTTCCATCGGCCGGATGTTCACGGGCATGACCACCCGGATGTCCGGCGCGGTGACGGCCTGGCCGTTCGCGTCGAGGAACCGTCGGACCGCGTCGGTGAGCGTGAGCAGGAGCACGTCGTTGATGGTGCCGCCGAAGCCCGCGCCGATCCTCTTGACGTCGCCGATGGGGACGGGCTCGGTCCAGCTCACGAGCTTGCGCGTCCCGAGCTCACCGCGCAGCGGCGTGTCGGCCTCGGAGGGGAGCGTGAGGAGCTGCGCGGCGTTGACCGCGGCGCCGCCGGCGTCGCGCGCGCCGCGTGAGAGCTTGGCCGGGTCGGTGAGCTCGCCGACCTGCGCGACCATCCGCTCGAGGTCCGGGAGCCTCGGCAGCATGCTGCGGCGGAGCGGCTCGACGATGCCCTGGACCTCGTCGTGCTCGGCCACGCCGAGCTCGGGCGCGGTGATCCCCGCAGGGAACGTGATGGGGCAGTCCGGGTCGACCATCGCGCTCATGATGTAGAGCAGTGAGAACCCGTCGGCCAGCGAGTGGTGGACGCGCGCGAACAGCGCGTTCGACTCGCCCACGCCCTCGAGCAGGTAGAAGCGCCACAGCGGCTTGGAGGCGTCGAGCGGCTGGCTCGAGCGGTCCGAGATCTGTCTCTTATACACATCTCCGAGCCCACGAGACAGGCAGAAATCT
>CAJXPN010001098.1 GCA_913058025.1 uncultured Myxococcales bacterium
GGCGACGCTGGCGGCGACGCCGGTGACGTGGGCTCTGGCGGCATGGGCGCTGACGCTGGCGGCATCGACGGTGGCACTGGCGACGAAGAGGAGGAAGGGGCCAGCTGCGAAGGCTGCGCGTCCCTCACGGGCGACGCACCGATGCTCCCCGAGTACCCCTGGGCGCTCGGGCTCTTCGCCCTCGCCTTCGGCCGCATGAGCCGCCGCAAGCGTCGCGCATAGGCACCACCCACCGCAGCGAACCGAACCCAACGAGAGCGCGCCGACTTCGGCGCGCTCTCTTCGTTCAACCCCCACGACGCCCTCGACGACATACCAAAAGAGGTCGAGACGGGTATCCAATCCCAGACACTCGATACGAGTATGCGCTCGAGAGCAGAAAGTGATTGTTCGAGACTGCTTTTGATGCTTCGATTGGTTTGAAGATATGCGCTTTGCGCGATGAGCCGACATCGGCCAACCATCCTTCGACACGCAAGATAAAGAACACAGTAACTGCCTCGATAGAGGCAGTATAGATACGCCAGGACGACATGCCCGCTTCACCACTGAAAATGCCCTCATCCCGCCAACTCGACAGCACTCGAACGGCGAGACGACGCGTCGCGTTCGTCATGTTCCTGGCCATGGCGCTCGGCGTCCCGACGACCGCGTGGGCGAGCTTCTGCAACGTCCCTGGAGACCACGACACGATCCAGGACGCGTTGGACGACGCGGCGTGCGACACGATCGACCTGTCGGCCCCTCTCTACGAAGAGGCGATCGTCATCGCGCGCGACGTGGAGCTTCGTGGGCGAGGCGCGCTCAGGACGGTCCTGTCGGGGTCGATCTTGGGCCGCCCCATCGGCTCGAGCGTGGTCACCGTTCAGCAAAGGCTGGAGGTCACGCTGAGTGACATGACCATCAGCGACGGCGTCGCGCCCAACGGCGGCGGCGTGCTCAACGACAGCAGCCGCCTGACGATCGAGCGCTGCGTCATCAAGAACAACGCGGCGGTCGACCCCCTGCGGGGCGAAGGCGGGGGCATCCTCAACCGCGGCAACGGCGCTCTGCTGCTCATCGAGAGCACGGTGAGTGACAACTCGGCGAGGCTCCAGGGAGGCGGTATCGCGAGCAGCGGGCTCTCGATCGGGGCGGCGTTCGTGATCGACCCACAGGCCATCGAGGCGAAGCTGGAGAGCGCCTTCGTCGCCCTCTCCACCATCGATCCTCCCGACATCGCGCTCAAGCTGACCACGGGAAGCATCGACCTGTTCTTCTCCGCGATCGAGGCCATCACCAAGCAGGCGGTGGCCGGCGTCACGTTGATCATCGGTAACAGCTCGACGGGGAGCCTTGGCGCGGAGCTCGACTCCGGCGCCCCCTCGGACCGCTCGACCGGATCGCTCCTGAGCCTGAACCACACGATCCTCGTCGTGACCGACAGCGTGATCCTGAACAACGTGGTGGGCGGAGAGTCGATCCCGCTCGCCCTCGGGGGCGGCATCTACGCCGACTCGGGGATCGTGACCATCGACGGCTCTCGGATCGAGTTAAACTACACCGAGGCGGCCGTCAGCGCGCTCGGCGGCGGCATCGCCGCGGCCGTCAGCCTCGTCATGATCAACGACTCGGACGTCATCTTCAACTCCGCGCAGACCCCGACCGTGCTGGCCTCCGGTGGCGGCGTGTTCATGCTGGCGGGCGCGCTGGAGGCTCGCGGGAGTCACTTCGACGACAACCAGCTCTCGGCGCTCTACCGGACGAGGGGCGGCGGGCTCATGAACGCCGGCAGCGTGATGCGCGTCTACGGGTCGACCGTGGATCGCAACGCCGCCGCCGGCGGCGGCGGCATCGCCAACCTCTACATGGGCGACCTGACGGTCGAAGACAGCAGCATCTCCGACAACCGCGCGAAGGGAAAGATGGCGGCAGGTGTCGGCCTGCGTAACGAGCAAGGGTCGACCGCGACCGTCCGCAGGAGCGTGATCTCGGGCAACGAGGCCGAGGGTTACATGAAGGGCGGCGGCGTCTTCAACGACAGCAAGGCCGCGTTCCGCACCATCAACGGGGTCGAGGCGATGCTCTGGGACACCACCAGCGTGACGCTGGAGAACGTGACGGTCAGCAACAACACGCTCGACGGCCGGGTCGTGTTGGACCTGCCCTTCGACTCCGCCTCGTGCGTGCCCACGGGGTTCGGCATCGGCGACGCCTGCGACAACCCCTCGGAGAACACCCAGGCGTTGTGTCGCGTGGCGACCGGGTTTCTGGGCGCGCTCGAGGTCGTGTCGGGAGTGCTGCTCGCCGAGACGAACCAGATCCAATACGACCAGTGCATCGCCGCCGGGAACGGCACCCTGGAGCTGTCGTTGATCTGTCTCTTATACACATCTCCGAGCCCACGAGACAGGCAGAAATCTCGT
>CAJXPN010001099.1 GCA_913058025.1 uncultured Myxococcales bacterium
ACCTTGAACGTCGCGCTCAGCACGTCCGAGAGCGTCTCGCCCACCAGGATCTCGCCGTCGCCCGCCGCGCGCGACAGCTCGCCCGCCTCATCGATCGGCTGACCCGCCGCTTGCGAGAAGTCCGCCGACGGACAGAACACCTCCCCGTTCTCCAGCGCGAACGTGAACGACGCGCCGTCGACCTTGAGCCTGTCCAGCTCCGCGCGCAGCTCCATCGCCGCCTGCGCCGCCCTCATCGGGTCGTCGGCCCTGGGCGTCGGGAGCCCGAACGCCAACGTCGTGAAGCTCCCGTGCCTGCCGTGCAGGAGCCCGTGCCACCGCTCGCACATCGCGCGCACGATGTGATCGACCTGCGCGCGCACCTCCACCATCTCCTCGGCGTCCAGCCGCTTGTGGTGGCGCTGGTGCATCACCAACGCGACGATCTCCCTGCGCTCTCCGATCAGGTCGTGGCGCAGCTCGTCGAGGTCGAGCCCGAGCCCCGACGTCGGCCTCTCGACGCCCAGATCCGTCGACGGCCTCGACGGCGCGCTCGCCGCCTCGTCCGCGGTCACGGGAGCGCCCGTCCACGCCCCGGCGTCGCCTGGCGGCGACGCCGTCGCCGCGGTCCTCGCCAACGCCAGCTCCCGGTCCTCGCCCGTGGCCCCCTGCAACGCGGCGCCCGAGTCGTTCGGCTCCGAGCGCGCGAACGGGTCGACGGGTGGCCCCGTGTGCGCCGCCGGCCGCGGCGCCGGCTGTTCGGGCTCCTCGGCCTTTCGCTTCGCCCGCTTCGATCGCTTGAGGATGAACTGCGCGGGCTGCTCGCTCGACCTCGCCGGGGCGCTCCCGTCGAGCTTCCTCCCCACGTCCTCGAGCGCCGCGCGGAACTCGAGCGCGGTCTGGTACCTCAGATCCGCCTTCTTGTTCAGCGCGCGCAGCGCCACGGACTCCAGCCCGGCGTCGATGTTCAGATCGGGGCGTCGCGCGCTCGGCGGCACCACCTCCTCCTTCAAGATCGCGATCATGATCGCGTGCGCCTTGGGCTTGTCGAACGGGATATGGCAGGTGAGCAGCTCGTACAGGATCGCCCCCAGCGCGAACAGATCGCTCCTCCCGTCGACCGCGTCCCCCATCACCTGCTCAGGGCTCATGTACTGCGGCGTCCCCACGATCGCTCCTTGCATCGTGAGCGGACCCGCGACCACGTCCGGCGCCTTGATCTGGGCCACCCCGAAGTCCAGCAGCTTGATGAAGTCCTTCCCGTCCCTCATCGTCTCGACCATGATGTTGTCGGGCTTGAGGTCTCGGTGGATGATCCCGCCGGCGTGCGCGGCGTCCATCGCAGACAGCACCTGCGACATCAACCCGATCACCCGCTTCGCGGGGAGCGGCGCCTCCTTCTCGAGCACGCCCGTCAGCGGCTCCCCGGGCACGAACTCCATCGCCAGGAACAGCGTGTCGTCCTCGTCCTGGCCGAAGTCGATGATCTGGATGATGTTCGGGTGCCGCAGCCGGCTCGCCGACTTCGCCTCCCTCATGAAGTACTCTGCCGCGATCGGGTTCGCCGCGTGCTCCGCCGTCATCACCTTGACCGCGACCTTGCGGTCCAGGTGCTTCTGGTAACCCTCATAGACCTTCCCCATCCCGCCGACGCCGATGAGCCGGGTGATCTCGATCGTGCCGTGAAAGATTCGGCCGATCATCGGGTCTGTTGCGTCACTCACCTCGACTCCTCTCCGTACGCCTCTCGCCAAGGCGACCTCACCATCGAATATCCTCTCCAGAGGACCGACCGGCGACTTAAACGTCCTTAATCGCATGCTCGGCGCAACGATTCCTCACCGGCGATGCCGCCGCCATATCTCACGCCTGTTACATGGCGCACAGTCTACGCGCACTGCGGGGGTGTAGCCAATGAATCGATCCACACCCCCTTCTTCCTCCACCATCCTCCTTACATCATGTGGCACGTGTCCTCTCATGCCTCTCATGCCTCTCGTGCCTCCCGTGGTTCCGCCAGACAGCCTGTGGTATGTCGTCCGCGCCGGGGCGTGACCTCGCCGCTCGGCTCAACCCTCGATGGAGTCGAACATGGCCTTCCGAGACGCACGCACCGCATCGATCCCGCTCGCGCGCGGCCCCAGCGGCGCCGGCGCCCCCGCGCTCGTCGACGCGCTGGCGACCTGCCTCGCGCGCGCCGGCGGCCCCTCCATCTCTCGAGACGAGCTCTCCTGCGTGACCTCGGTCGCCTTCAAGAACTACGTCTACGACCCCGCGCTCAACCCCTTCGACGACCCCGAACTCTTCGAGCTCGACCCCGAGCTCCTGAGCAACTTCGGGATCCTCGAGGCCTTCGGCTACTACACCGGCTACGGCTGTCTCTTATACACATCTCCGAGCCCACGAGACAGGCAGAAATCTCGT
>CAJXPN010001100.1 GCA_913058025.1 uncultured Myxococcales bacterium
TGTGAGGCTGGTGCGTCCGCGTCGGCGCGCGGGGCGCTCATTGTCCCATCGAGCCGAAGCGACCTCGCGCCGCCCACTCCGTCGCCATGTCGATGAACGCGCGGACCTTCGGGTCGAGGAACTCACGCTCGACCCAGACCAGTGAGAGCGAGACGTCGATGCCGACGACCCCGTCGAGCACGCCGACCAGGCTGCCGCTGTCCAGCTCGGGTTGGCTCAGCGCGCGCGGGATCAGGGCGATCCCGAGCCCGTGGATCGCGGCGCCGAGCAGGGCGACGAGGTCGTTGGTCACGAACGGGCCGTCGACGGGGACCTGGCCTCCGTCGCGCAGCGGCCACGTGGTGGCGGGTCGATCTCCTTCGAGGAACCCTCGCAGGCACGCGTGCCGCTCGAGGTCTGCGGGGGTGGCGGGGACACCGCGTGCGCCGATGTAGCGGGGCGAGGCGACGGCGAGCATGTCGGAGCGGAGCAGCCTCCTGGCGATGAGGTTCGGGTCGCGTACGACGCCGCCGCGCAGCGCCACGTCGATCTGATCGGCCACGAGGTCCACGTGCCTGGGCGAGCTGTGGAGCTCGACCGAGACGTCGGGGTAGGCGGAGAGGAACGCGCTCACGAGCTCGCCCAGGGTGGCGCCGTCGAGCGAGGAGCACGAGACGCGAAGGAGCCCGCGGGGGACGTCGTCGAGCCGTTGGACCGCCTCGACGGCGGCCTCCGCGCCGTCCAGGAGGTTGCGCGCGCGCGGGTAGAGCGCCTCGCCCGCGGGCGTCGGGACGAGGCTCCGCGTGGTGCGGTGGAGGAGGCGCACGCCCAGCCGGTCCTCGAGCCGCGCCAGCTGGCGGGACAGCGTGGCCCTCGGGACGCCGAGCACCCGGGCGGCCTCGCTGATGCTGCCGGCGTCCATGATGGCGACGAAGGCGTCGAAGTCTTCTGCGGCGCGCATGCGTGCTCCTGCGGATGGGAGAGGTGGCGTGGGTGACGGAGTCTCTCACGAACGGGGCCCTGTGATCAAAATGAGCGGATGGTGCTTGGAGTGGACGCGTTGTGACGTGAGCTGTCGTGTCGTAGTTTCCGACCATGGCGCCGCACACGGCGCGGATGCGCCCGCGATTCTGTACCCCATCGACCTCGAGAGGACCCACGACATGAACCGATCCCACCGCATTGCGCTCAAGGTCTCCGCCGTCCTCTGGACGATCTGGGGGTTGGTACACGTGTTGGCCGGGGTGATGACGATCTCACAACCCACGTCCAAGGCCATCGCCGGGATCGCGGACGCCGTGGACCCGGCGACGCTGGAGATGGCCTACCCGATGGCCATGGGCGCGGCGTTGAACCAGCACGGATTCAACCTGCTCTGGATAGGCGTGGCGACCATCGTGGGGGCCGTCTTCATCTGGAGGGGGAGCGCCGCGGCGATCTTCGTGTCGGCGCTCGTGGGCGGCCTGGCCGACGTGGGCTACTTCCTGTTCCTCGACCTCGGCGGCTTCGTGCACTTCGTGCCTGGAACGGTCATGACGATCGTCTCGGCCACGGCCATCTCCCTGAGCTTCTGGGTCTGGTTCTCTGCGCTCCGCCACGAGGGCGCCTCCAGCGCCGCCCGCGAGGTGACGTCATGAGGGTCCTGGCGTTCGCGGCGAGCTCGTCCCGCCACTCGATCAACAAGGCGCTGGTCCGGCACGCCGTCGCGCGGTTGAAGGGTGAGTACCTGACGGACGTGGAGATCGAGTTCCTCGACCTCAACGACTACGAGATGCCGATCTACAGCATCGACAGGGAGCGCGAGGGTGGCATCCCGGAGGAGGGCGCCCGCTTCTTCGAGAAGATCGGCGCGGCCGACGGCGTGTTGATCGCGTACGCCGAGCACAACGGCTTCTACACGGCGGCCTTCAAGAACGTCTTCGACTGGGCGAGCCGGATCGAGATGAAGGTCTTCCAGGGCAAGCCTCAGCTCGTGCTGTCGACGTCGCCAGGGCGCGGAGGCGGCGCCCACGTGCTCGAGACGGCGATCGCGTCCGCGCCCCACTTCGGCGCCGAGATCGTCGCCAGCCTGTCGATCCCCAGCTTCCGCGACAACTTCGACCTCGAGCGCGGCGAGCTGACCGACGACGCGCTCGCCGAGCGCCTGGGCGCGGCGCTCGCGCGCTTCGCCCGTCGCCTCACCTGAAGATCCCGCCCGAGCCACCACGTTTCGGGCCGAAGCATGAACACCTCCACCCAGGACCGAGCTGGTCATGGCCCTCGCTGGGTACCCACGTCGCCATGGGCGATGCCGGCGCGGCCGGTCCCCCAAGGCCGGCTGACACCTCACCGGCGCTCAGCGCTCACCGACCGCAAGAGCGCCATCGCGACTCTGTCTCTTATACACATCTGACGCTGCCGACGATCTACTCTGTGTAGATC
>CAJXPN010001101.1 GCA_913058025.1 uncultured Myxococcales bacterium
GGCGAGGTTGGTCGGCGTGACCTGGGCGCCGTCGAAGGTCACCGCGGGGGCGGCGCCGTCGATGGTCAGGAAGCCTGCGCCGGTGATCGTGAGCGTGGTCTGTCCGGCGGTGAGCTGGCAGATGCTCGAGGGCGCGATGGAGTCGATGGTGACCGACGGCGGGATGGTCAGGGCGTTGGTCGAGGAGCTCTCACAGCCGATGGGGTCGGGGTTGGTGACGGTGATCGCGGCGTCGCCCTCGGTGAGCGCCATGCGCGCGATGGTGATGTCGATGGAGGTGCAGCGCGCGACGTCGAAGCCGGCGGCGGCGACGGGCTCGCAGCCGCCGAGGGCGTCGACGGTCGCGGAGACGCCAGCGATCGAGACGGTCGGGTTCTGCCCGTCGACGGTGAAGAAGTTGTCGCCGAGCAGGGTCAACGCGCGCTCCATCTCGTCGGTGCAGATGAGCGGGGGGCGAGCGCCGGTGATCTCGGGCGGGTCGACGACCACGAGAGAGACGCCGTCGGTGGCCGAGTCGCTGCGACAGGAGGCCGTCTCGGGGTTGAGGAGCTCGACGGCCTGTTCGCCCGCGTCGAGGTCGCCGGCGGCGACGGTGACGGTGGCCTCGGCGCAGATCTCGGCGTCGATGCCCTCGTGGGCGACGGGGACACAGGAGGAGAGGGCGTCGGGGGTGTAGGAGACGCCGCCGATGATCACGGAGGGGAGCGCGTCGCCGATGCGCACCAGTTCGAGGCCGGTGACGGTGACGACGCGGTCGCTCTGGGCGACGCACGCGATGCCGGGGGCGATCGCGTCGACGGAGGGGGGGTCTACGATCGCGAGCGCCAGCCGAGGTCGCCGAGGCGCCCTGTGCGTTGGTTGCGGTCAGGTCGTAGACGCCGCGCTCGAGCGCGAGCGCGTCGGTGACCGTGAGTCCCATCTCGGAGGTCGAGCGCCAGGAGAGGAGCTCGGCGTTGGGCTGTCCGGGCTGTCCTCCGAACGAGAACATCGAGTCCTCGACGGGGGCGCCGTCAGCGTCGCTCGAGCGGGATAGCGTGATCGAAGGGAGCGCGGCCTTGGGCTCGCCTGGCAGGTCGAAGGGCGACACGGCGAGGCCCTCACCGCGGACAGTCAGCGTAGTCCCCTCGTCGGGGTGCTGCGCCCGGCAGATGATGCCCGGGTCGACCGGGAGCGTGGCGCCCGATGAGGGCGACTCGAGGGAGGGCGTGGGGCCTGTGAAGCTCTCGCTGCAGCCTCCGAGCAGGACCGTGATGCCCAGCAGCGCGCAGACGCATCGTGATGTGATCGCTGATCGCATTGTTGTCTCAGGATACGGGTTTGTGGTTGTTTTTTTCTTTTATATTGGTGTTTTGCCATGGTGTATATGTCGATTGAGTTGTGTTCGTGACTGCTTTCAGAATACGGGCGACCAGCGAGGTCGCGGCCTCGCTGGCGCCCGGCCGGTGGTTTACATCCCTTCGGGTGTGCTCTAGTTGCAGAGGGTGTGGCGGCGATGTCGCCAGCCCGAGTCCCTTCTGGAGCCTCCGAATGACGCATCACCTGACCGCCAACATCGCGTGGGTCGGGTGCGCGCTCGCGCTCATGGGCTGTGAGCGTGAGGTGCCTGGCGCGGTGACGCTCGATGTCTTCGCGGCGTCCTCGCTCACGGAGGCGTTCGTGGAGCTCGAGCGCGGGTTCGAGCGAGCCCACGGGGGGGTGGACGTGCGCGTGACCCACGCGGGGAGCCAGGTCCTGAGGATGCAGATCGAGCAAGGGGCGGGGGTGGACGTGTTCGCGTCGGCGGACGAGGCGCACATGGACGCGCTCGAACGGGCAGGCCACGTGGCGGGCGCGCGGGTGTTCGCGCGTAACGAGCTCGTGGTGATCGTGCCGACATCAAACCCTTCCAGGGTCGAGCGCTTCGACGACCTCGTGCGCGCCGAGCGGATCGTGATCGGGACGGAGGGCGTGCCGCTCGGGCGCTACACGCGCGAGGTGTTCACGCGCGCCGAGGCGAGCCTGGGAGCGGCGTTCGCGGACGGCGTGCGGGCGCGCGTGGTCTCGGAGGAGTCGAACGCGCGGCTGGTGCGCGCGAAGGTCGAGATCGGGGAGGCGGACGCGGCGTTGGTGTACCGGACGGACGCTGGCGCGTCTGGGCGCGTGAGGTCTGTGGAGATCCCTGCCGAGCTCAACGCGCGCGCGCGTTACCCGATCGGCGTGCTCACGAGGTCGACGCGCGAGGAGCTCGCGAGGGCGTTCGTGGAGTACACGCTCTCGGAGGAGGGCCGCGAGGCGCTGTCCGGGCGCGGGTTCGTCGTGGAGGCGCCGTGAAGAGGTCACCTTGGTCCACGCTCGGTGGGATGCTGGGGGCTGTCTCTTATACACATCTCCGAGCCCACGAGACAGGCAGAAATCTC
>CAJXPN010001102.1 GCA_913058025.1 uncultured Myxococcales bacterium
AGATTTCTGCCTGTCTCGTGGGCTCGGAGATGTGTATAAGAGACAGGTCCTCGAGAGCCCAGAGCGCGCGCTTGCGTGATATGGGCTCCCAGCCCTCGAAGCGCTCGGCGAGTTCACGGATGCTCGCGTCGAGGTGCTCGAGTTCATCGGACTGGGTGGTGAAGCCGGACGCCCAGACGTAGGCCTCGTTGGCGAGACGTCGTGCGAGCTCGGGGGTGTAGCCGTCGGCCCAGGCGGCGAGGTCGTCGTGGAGCGCGCGCGCGTCCATGTAGCGGCCGACGCGCTCGCGGGACATGGCGCGCAGGCAGATCCGCTCGAGGGCCTGGGGGATCTCCCGGTCGGGCCTGAGTGCGCGTGGAGGAGAGGGGGCGGCCTCGACGACGTCCCACATGACGTCGATGGGGGAGTCGCCGGTGTAGGGAGGCGAGAGCGTGAGGATCTCGTAGAGGATGGCGCCCAGGGAGTAGATGTCGCTGAGCTCATCGACGTGCCCCATCTCACCGCGGGCCTGCTCGGGCGACATGTACGCGGGAGTGCCCATGGTCTGACCCTTGGCGACCTCGTCCTGGGGCGCGGAGGTGGAGACGTTGCCGATGACGCGCGCGAGGCCCCAGTCCATGAGGAGGACCTCGCCGTAGTCCCCGAGCATGATGTTGTCGGGCTTGAGGTCGCGGTGGACGACGCCGCGGGCGTGGGCGTAGCGCACGGCGAGGCATACCTGCTGGACGATCTTGACGAGCCGGGAGAGGTGGAATTCGGACTGGGCGTCGGGGTCCTCGGCGCGCAGCGCCATGATGACCTCACGCAGTGAGTTCTTACGGACCTCGAGCATGGTGTAGAAGACCTCCCCGTTGGGGAGGGTGCCGAAGTCGTAGATCGGCATGATGTTGGGGTGCTCGAGCTGCCCGGTGGTCTGCGCCTCGGCGATGAAGCGGGTCAGGAGGCTGGAGCGCTCGACGGAGTCCGCGGGGAGGATCTTCATGGCGACGCAGCGCCCCAGGACGCGGTCGTAGGCGCGCATGACGCGCCCGCCGCCGCCCTGACCGAGCAACTTGCCGAGCTCGTAGCGCTCGTGGAAGGGGTCGGTGAGGCGGGTCGAAGGGGCGGAGCTCTGGCCGAGCGAGGAGGTGTCGACGCCGGCGGCGGCGAGCATGCGCGCGGGGGCCCGGAGCGAGACGATGGCGGGGCTGGAGGACTCCTCGAGGACGGGGCGAGCGAGCGGCTCGACGTCTCGGGCGAGGGTCTTCATGCGCTCGAACCCGTCGAGCTGCTCGCGGCGCTTGGCGAGGACGCGCTCGGGGAGCTGCATGAGGGTCTGCGTGGCGGCCGAGCTGATCTCACCGATAGAGACGGGGATCGTGTCGGGGAGGTCCTCGCGAGAGATCTCGGCGCGGATGTACTGGGAGTGCGTGGGGGCGTCGTCGGCGAGCTCGACGGAGTCGAGCGCGAGGAGTGAGTCGAAGGCCCCGGAGATGGAGAGGGAGCGGTATTCGTCGGTGTCGGGCCGCAGCTCTCCGACGAGGCGGGAGAGCGCGTTGTGAGAGAGCGCGCCGCGGTCGACCCAGATGGAGGCGCGCGGCGCGTGCCCGAAGCGCTCGCGCAAGCGGCCGACCTCGAGGAGGATTTCGCAGGCCTCCCCCCAGGTGAGCGCACCGCGGGTGACGGCGACGCGCGCGATCTGCTCGTGAAGTTTGAGATCGTTCTCGGACATGCGGTTGCCGGGGGCGACGAGGCTCCAACACACTCAGCATAACAAGGGGGAGAGGAGGCGCCAAGCGGGGTTCCAGACGTGATTGACGCGCGAAGGCGGGCGGCGCTATCGTGCGCCGAGGTTTAGAAGAACAAAAAGACGGTGTCTCGAGGCGCAGGATGTGCCGTGAGGCCGCTCCATTCCATACGAAAGCTCTTGAAAGGAGAGACATGATGAAGAACACGATCGCGATGTCCCTGGTCACCACGCTCGCCATCGCTCTGTCCGCCTGCGGCCCGAGCACGCCCGCGGGGAACAACGTCCCCGACAACACGCCCGTGGAGACGAACACGGCGCCGGCGGGCGTGAAGAAGACGATCATGCTCTACAACTACAAGTTCAACCCGAACACGCTGACGGTCCCGGCCGGCTCGACGATCGTGTTCAAGAACAAGGACCCGGAGCAGCACAACGTGAACATCGCCGGACTCAACATCGATCGCATGCTCGCGGCGAACGAGTCCTTCGAGGTCACGTTCAGCAACGCCGGCACCTACGTGGTGACCAACCGCCTCGCGAACACGCCGATGAAGTTCACGCTCAACGTCCAGTGAACCCGACCTGAGCGCGCGAGCTTCGCCCACGCGAAGCGCGCATCGAGAGGGCCGCGTCACGCGGCGAGCTTCATCCCTTCTGGGACTGTCT
>CAJXPN010001103.1 GCA_913058025.1 uncultured Myxococcales bacterium
CTACACAGAGTAGATCGTCGGCAGCGTCAGATGTGTATAAGAGACAGGTGTCACGCTCGCGCGGCGAGGACGAGATCATCGCGGAGGCGCGCGCGCTCGCCGAGCACCACCCCGAGATCGTGCTCACCGGCGTCCACATCGGCCACTACGGCCACGACCTGAACGCGCGCGGCTCGCGCGAGCACACGCTCTCTCGGCTGGTGGCGAGGCTGGCCCAGGAGGTCGACGGCGCGCGCTTCAGGCTGGGGAGCGTCGAGGCGACCGAGATCGACGACCTGATGGTCGACCTCCTCGAGACGAGCGGAGGCCGGCTCGTGCCACACCTCCACGTGCCGATGCAGTCGGGGAGCGACGCCGTGTTGCGCGCGATGCGCCGCTGGCACAACCGCGCGCAGTACCGCGCGAGGATGCTCCACATCGCCGAGCGCGTGGGGGACTTCGGCTTCGGCGCGGACGTGATCACGGGGTTCCCCGGAGAGTCGGAGGCGCACCACGCCGAGACGCGCGCGCTCATCGAGGAGCTCCCCTTCACCTACCTCCACGTCTTCCCGTACTCGGTGCGCGACGGCACGCACGCGGCCTCACTGCCGGACAAGGTGCCCGGGGACGTCGCCGCCCGTCGGAGCAGGGAACTGCGCGAGATCGCCATGGCCAAGGGCATGGCGTACAGGGCGCGCCGCGTCGGACAGGGCGCCGAGATCGTGGTCGAGCGCGACGCGCAGGGGCTCACCGAAGACTACCTGCGCGTTCGCCTGACGGGCGACCCTTCCAGCCGCCTGGGAGGCGTGATCTACGCGCCGCTCACGCTCGTGGACGACGAACTCGTCGCCCACGTCTGAGCGCTCACCGCGGCAGCGGCCCCGGCGCAAAGGGCTTGAGCTCTCGAAGAATCAGAGCCCCTGGCGGGTCATCGTCACGGCCGTGTTGAAGCCGTCGGGGGAGGAGTACTCCGCCTCCATCTCGTCGCTGAAGTCCGCCTCGAGGATGCGGTGGAACTCGGTGCCGTCGACGACCCAGGTCAGCGAGATCGTGCGCTCCGTGTCGTCGATGAGCACCGTCCCGAGCACGCCCGCTTCGGAGCCGTACTCCTCTCCCATCATCGCCGTGCCCTCGACGAACTGCTCGTCCTGGGTGATCGTGAGCGTGGCCACCTCGATGGCGTCGTCGGCGCGCGCCACGGTCCACGTCCCCGTCAGATCGATGGGGGCGGGGCCGACGTCCTCGCCGACGTCCTCTCCGACGTCCTCACCCACGTCCTCGCCGACGTCCTCTCCGACGTCGGGCGCGTCGGTCACGTCAGGGGCCATGTCGGTCTCGTCATCGCCTGCGTCGAACGTCGGCGTGACGCCGCCGCCTGTCTCGTCACCGCAAGCCGTGAACGTGAACGCGAGCAGCGCGACGAGCCAGAGTCCGTGTGTTCCCTTCATTCGATATCCTCCTCGTATCGGGCGCGGCGACGCGCTCGACCCTCGCAGGTCGAGCAGATCGCCGTGGCGATTCTTCGTGTGGTGTGAGGTGACCTCGTGAGATCACTTCACAGTGATAGCAAGTGCGCTGCGTTGCATCAAATACTCTGACCCACGGCGCGCGATAAGACATCACCCTTCAAGACCCTCTCGCGCGGCGCTATCCTCACGCCGCCACTCCCCCCACAGAGGCCACGCCATCATGGAGATTCGCGAGTTCGCAGAGACGGTGCTCTTCGGCGCCACGCTCGAGTCCAAGCTCGACGGCCCGCCCTCGGGACACTCGGCGCTTACGGACGCCGCGCGTGGACCGGCGCGCGCCTGGCAGGAGCCGGGGCGCCCGCCCGAGCTCGCCATCGCGCCCAAGAAGTCGCGCAAGCCTATCCCGAGCCCGCGCGCGCTCCATGACCCCAACATGCGCGTGCGCGCGCTCCACGCCTTCGCCAACCACGAACTCATGGCGCTCGAGCTCATGGCCTGGGCCGTCCTCGCCTACCCCGACGCACCCGACGCGTTCCGCCGCGGCCTCGCCTGGCTCATCGTCGAGGAGCAACGCCACCTCCAGCTCTACATCGATCGCATCGCCGCTCTCGGCGGCGCCTTCGGCGCCTTGCCCGTCAACGACCACTTCTGGAGGATCGCCCCGGACCTCACCGACCCGGCCCGCTGGGTCAGCGCGCTCAACCTGACCTTCGAGCAGGCCAACCTCGACCACGCCCCCGTCTTCGCCAAACACTTCACCGAGGCCGGCGACCTCGAGAGCGCCGACCTGCTCTCCACGATCGAGGAGGACGAGGTCAAGCACGTCGCCTTCGGCGTCCGCTGGCTCACCTCGTTCAAGGACCCCTCGGTGAGCCTCTTCGACGCGTGGGTCGCCAACCTCACCGGCCTCAACGACCCCTGTCTCTTATACACATCTGACGCTG
>CAJXPN010001104.1 GCA_913058025.1 uncultured Myxococcales bacterium
TCGTCGGCAGCGTCAGATGTGTATAAGAGACAGCGCCGTGATCGTGCTGAGGATTCAACGCGAGCGCTTCGCCGACGGGGCGCTCGACGAGGGGGGATACGAGCGGGGCTGGAGGATCACACGCGACGCGCTCGCCCAGGAGGCGAAGCCGGATGTGTGGGTGATGCATCCTGGACCTGTGATAAGGGGTGAGGAGATGGAGGGCGAGGTCGCCGACGGCGACCGTAGCTTGATCCTCGAGCAAGTGAGCGCGGGAGTGGCGGTGCGCCAGGCCGTGTTGCTCGAGGTGCTGGGGTTCGACTGGAGCGTGGCGAGATGCCTGGGAGATGAAGATGGATGAGTTGGGTTCGGAGGTGGACGCGATCCTGGTGCTCGAGGACGGCAGAGCGTTCGAGGGCGTGGGGTTCGGGGCGTCGAAAGGGGAGATCGGCGAGATCGTCTTCAACACGTCGATGACCGGGTATCAGGAGATCCTGACGGATCCCTCGTACGCGGGCCAGGTGGTCGTGCTGACGACGGCGCACGTGGGCAACTACGGCGTGAACACGCGGGACATGGAGTCGACGCGCGCGCACGCGTCCGGGCTCGTGGTGCGCAGCCTCGCGCGCCGCGCGAGCAACTGGCGCTCCGAGGGATCGCTCGAGGAGTGGATGGAGCGCGAGGGCGTCGTGGGGATCAGCGAGGTCGACACGCGCGCGCTCACGCGCCACATCAGAGACAGGGGCGTGATGAGGGCGGCGATCGTCCGGGGCGCGACGCTCGCGGACGCCCCCGATGTCGTGGCGCGCCTCAAGGAGGCGCCCGGCTACGGGGACGAGGACTTCGTGGGGAGAGTGTCGTCGAAGACCGCTCGCCGCGCCCGCCCCGTCGAGGGCGGTGGCTGGACGGAGGAGGACGCGGTGCAGGGCGAGGAGAGCTCGGGCGAGCGCGTCGTGCTGCTCGACTTCGGCTCGAAGGCGAGCATCGTCGAGTGCCTGCTCGACCGCGGCCTGGACGTGGTCATGGTCCCTGGCGCGTCCTCGTGGAGTGAGATCGAGCGGTGGGAGCCACGAGGGGTGATGCTCTCGAACGGGCCGGGGGACCCGGCCCAGCTCGACGACCGGCTGGATGGCGTGCGCGAGGCGATCGCGTCGGGCGTGCCGACGTACGGCATCTGCCTTGGACATCAGCTGCTCGCGAGGGCGCTCGGAGCGAGCACGTTCAAGCTGGTCTTCGGGCACCGCGGGCCGAACCAGCCGGTGCTCGAGGTCGCCACGGGGAAGGTCGCGATGACGAGCCAGAACCACGGATACGCCGTGGAGGCAGCGTCGATGCCCGAGGGGCTAGAGGTCACGCACGTGAACCTGAACGACGACACGGTCGCCGGGTTCGCGCACGCGAGCAGGCCGGTCGTGGCGGTGCAGTACCACCCCGAGGCCGGCCCGGGACCGAACGACGCGAGCGTCTTCTTCGACGACTTCGCCGCCGTGGTGAGAGGGGAGGCGCGAGGCGATGTCTGAGGAGGACGCGAGCGGCCCCGGGGAAGTGAGCGAAGAGATCGAGGAGGGATCGACGGCGTCTGCCGAGGATGCCGCTGGGGTTCCCTCCGCGGGTCTCGATGACGACGAGGGGTTGGAGGAGGGCCGCGTGCCCGAGCCGCTCGGGGTGCCCGAGGGCATGCGCGGTAGGATCCGGGGGCTCGCCAGCGGAGCGTGGGCGAACATGTCTGGGACCGGCGGCGGGCTGCGTCAGTTCGCGTTGCCTGCGGCGGTGTTCTTGACGCTGATCGCGTCGATGCTGCTGTTCCACGAGATCTTGATGCCGTTCATCATGGCGTTGGTGATCGTGTACCTGATGGAGCCGATCGTGAGCCGCGCAGCGGTGATCGGTGAGGAGCGTCGTGGTCTGCCCCGGTGGGCGGCCGTGATCTCGGTCTACGTCATGTTCTTCGGCGTGGTCACGACGTCGCTCGTGTTGATCGCGCCGAGGTTCGTCTCGGAGATCGTGAGCTTCGGCGAGACAGTCCCCGAGGAGTTGCAGGCGTTTCGGGCCAAGCAGCTCCCCGAGTACAACGCGAGGTTGAAGCGCTCGTTGGCCGAGTACCTGCCCCAGTTCGCGGTGACCGAGGGCGTGAGCGAGTCCGTACGGGTGGAGGAGGCGTGGGGGCACGCGGCGGTGGCCTTGGGCCTCGCGCGCCAGAAGGCCGCGGGCGTGCCTACGGCGGTGGCCGAGGCGAGGAGGGCGGTGAGGTCGTCGGCGCGCATGAAGGTGCGCTGGGACTTCAAGTCTGATCCGCTCGCGTTGAGTAGAACGTATCGCGTCGAGCGTGACGAGCAGACGAAGCTCGACCTCGCGTCGCCCCGACGTCTGTCTCTTATACACATCTGACGCTGCCGACGATCTACTCTGTGT
>CAJXPN010001105.1 GCA_913058025.1 uncultured Myxococcales bacterium
CCATGGCGCCGCCGGTGACGAGCCCGGACGGGTTGACCGTGGCGGTGAGGGGGTCGGCGGATCGCCATGTGATCAGGCGCGCGAGCTCGGTGCCGTCCTTGGAGAACGCGCGCGCGGCGAGCTGGACGGAGCGGTTGGACTTGATCGAGGCCTCGGAGGGCTCGACGGTGACGCGATCGACCACGCGCGCGATCACGGTGAGGTCCATCTCTGCCGAGACGCCCTCGGAGTTGACCCGGATCTTGGCGACGCCTGCGGCCTTGGCCGTCACGAGCCCCCCGGAGTCGACGTCGGCCACGGCCGCGGGGACGATCCTCCAGTCGAGCTCTCGTCCGTCGAGGGGTTCATCCTGCGCGTCGAAGAGGTTCGCGGCGAGCTGTAGCGTCTCGCCGACCTCGAGGGTCGCCTCGGTCGGGTCTATCTCGGCGCGCGCGACCGGCTCCTGTGAGGGGCCGGCGTCGGCGTCGGAGGCGTCGGAGGCGTCGGAGGCGTCGGGGATGTACTGGGGTGGGACGTAGGGGGTGTCGTCGTCGCCGCACGCGTCGCCGCACGCGGAGAGCGTGAGGCAGAGCGTGGCGAGGAGGAGCGCGCGCGTGGCATCGGTCGGGCGTATCATCGTGTCCTCTTGCGTAGAGGTTGCGCCGTTCGCGTTGTGCGGGCGGCGCCTCGTATGCGTGGTATGGTGTCGAGTATGCTCGGCCCCGAGTATATCCACGATGCGACGACGAATCGAAGCCGCGTGTGGCCGGGGATGTCCCGAGGGATCGAAAAAAGTTCGATCTCCGTTGAATACTTCCTCAGACTCTCAGTCTGAGTGAGAGACGGAAGACCAACTCGCGGTTTTTTGACCGCGTGAATTGTTTAGATATTCGGGTACACGACACCCACACAGTCCTCAGGAGGATGAACGATGAAAAGGCAACTCGCGATGGCGCTCGGGATGGCCGCGGCCGCGCTCACCTTTGGGCAGGGCTGTTTGATCGTGTCGGGGAACGGCCCCAATGAAGGGGAGTGTTACGACGACTGCTACGACTACCAGCAGTGCGAGACGTACTGCGACCCATGGGAGTGTTGGGAGGAGTGCTGGGTGGAGACGAGCTGCACGGTGACGTGCACCGAGTCTTACGTCCCGCCGGCCTCGAGCCAGTGCATCGACGACCTCGACTGCGCCTACGGCGAGCTTTGCAGCTCGGGTACCTGCGTGGACGAGGGCGAGGGTGGAACCTCGGGCGGCGCCGCTGGCCTGTGCCAGACGTGTGAGTCGACCCGTGACTGCTTCGAGGAGGACGCGCGCTGCATCCGCCTCAACTTCGATCAGACCGCCCGCGACGGCGAGAAGATCTGCAGCCGCACGTGTGACGACAACAACGACTGCCCCACCGGCTTCGAGTGCATCAACGTCAGCCAGGAGGTCGGCGTCCCGGCGCAGTGCCTCCCGCTTCAGGGCGACGACAACCTGCGCACCTGCAACAACGCCGCCGCGCTCGACTGCACCCAGGCGAACGACTGCGGTATTGGCGAGAGCTGCGTGAACAACGAGTGCGTGGCGCCCACGAACGCGGAGTGCACGGCGACCCAGGCGTGCCCGAGCGGACAGGAGTGCATCCTCCACAAGTGCAAGGACCCGAACGAGTCGGAGTGCACCATCTCCTCGGACTGCTCAGGCGGCGAGCTGTGCATCGACGGCTCCTGCGAGGCGCAGGCGACGAGCTGCGTGCGCAACTCGGAGTGTGGCGGCGGCGCGTGCGTCAACGGTGAGTGCGTGGACTCGTGCACGCAGAGCAGCGACTGCGGGACCTACGAGATCTGCCGCAAGGCCTCGGGCCAGACCACGGGCCTCTGCGAGCAGATCGAGTGCCGCCGCTCCGCGGACTGCTCACCCGGTAACGTGTGTGTCGAGGCGCGCTGTGAGGCGGCCTGCGCCACGAACGGCGACTGCTCCGCGGGCTACACCTGCACCAACTCGGGCTTCTGTGAGGAGGACCCCGACGTCCAGTGCCGCCTGACCGCCGAGTGCGCCCGTGACGAGATCTGCGACGACGGCGAGTGCAAGTCCGGCTGCTCGTGCAACCAGGACTGCGGCACCGGCGAGCTGTGCGACCTCGACTCGAACACCTGCTTCGTGCCCAACACCGCGCCCGGCGCCGGCGGCGCCTGCGATACCAGCTGCGATTGCCCCTCGGGCTTCAGCTGCAACGATGGCACCTGCGGCTGAGCCGGAGACGAGACGCCCCCTCGGGGGTGAGTCGATGAGACGGAGGAGGCGAGCCCGGTGGGCTCGCCTCCTCTTCGTGTGTGGTCGGCCAGATTGAACGGGGTGCCGCGCTGTGCTAGACCTGTCTCTTATACACATCTCCGAGCCCACGAGACAGGCAGAAATCTCG
>CAJXPN010001106.1 GCA_913058025.1 uncultured Myxococcales bacterium
GCAGCGTCAGATGTGTATAAGAGACAGAAGTAGTAAGTAGGGGGGAGGGCGCCGAGAAGTCCTGGAGGTCCGAGCACCATGAGGCCGGGCTCCTGGTAGATCGCCTGTTCGACGGCTGCGCGAGAGGCGATAGAGCTGACGTCGTAGCTGCTGGCGTAAGACCAGACCTTCGCGAGATCAGGGTATGACCCGGCGAGTTCACCGAGCATGGGCTTGTTGGCCGCGACGTCGATGTGGAATATGTGCGCGCCGTCAGAAAGCTGCGGGTAGATCGCCACGCGCGTGGTGGACTCTGACTTCGAGAGCGCGTCGACGCGCTGGTTCGGTCCTATGAACAGGGTCTCGAGCGCCGAGCGGAGCGGCGCCTCGAGCGCGAGCGGTGCGTTCTCCCCCGGCCCTCCCTGCGCGACCTTCTCGGCGAGCGAGGCGCACGGGTCGAGCCCGATGTAGGCGTAGAAGTAGGGGCCGCCGATGGCCCAGCACGAGCCCAGCGTGAACTCCTTGCCGTCGCGGGCGGGGACGCTGAAGGTGGCGCTGGTGCCCGTGAGGCCGAGCTTGGCGTCACGGAACGGCGCCTCGTCGACGTCCGTCAACGAGCCGAGGTGGAGCGGCTTGAGGAACCTCGTGACGAGGACCTTCTGCGCGACGTTGGCGGTCTCGGGGAGCTTCTCTGTGTCCATCGCGTCGAAGGCGAAGAGGACCTCGCCGCTGAGCGGGTAGCGCGAGGCGTAGGTCGCGATCGCGGTCGCGCCGCGGTCGTGATCGAGCAGGTTGAAGATGCTGCGCTGGAGGACCTTCATGTCGTCCTCTCCCGTGGCGGCCAGGAGCATCCTGTAGCGCTCGGGGAGGAGGGCGTCTCCGGCCTGCTCGACGTCAGCGCGGCCGAGCTTGAGCACGACGCGGCTCTGCCCCATCGGGAGCGAGGGCGCTTGCGCCTTGGGGGTCTGCTCGAGTGCGCCCCAGAGCTTGAGGAGGCGAGGCGAGTCGTCGACGGGGACGTCGATGTAGATGCGGAAGTCCTTGGGGACTGGCTTTCCTTCGGCGTCGTTGCGGATCTTGAAGGTCGCGGTGGCCGAGATCGTCTCAGGCCAGCTCGAGGGCGCTCCGAGCTCGCTGTAGAGGAGCGACTGGAGGTTGACCACACCGGCGCGCGCTGGGGCGAGCGCGTGGCCGTTGACCGAGAGCAGCGCGCGGAGCTCATCGGCCATCGCCGCGTAACGCGGCGTGATCATGGCGCGCCGCGGCCAGAACTTGAGCTGGGCCTGGTCGAGCTGTTCGGTCGCGTGACGCGCGATGAGAGAGGGTGCGTAGAGTGCGCCGTCTCGTGACGCCGAGAGCGTGACGTAGGCGCCGTCGTCGGTGGTGGCTCTGCTCGGGAAGTCGACCTTCTTCGTGCTCACGTAGAGCGTGGTCGCGCCGCGTTGTGTGCTCAGGATGCCGACCTCGGTCGGGTCTTCCTTCGCGCCGACGCCTTCCGCGAAGGCCTCTGGAGAGGTCACGGGAAGGTGAACTGCCCAGCCGATCTCGCCGCCTTCGACCGGGGTGAAGAAGAGCACCTCGACGTTGCCGTTCGGTCGAAGCGTCGCTGCGGGGAGGTCTCCGGCCAACGACGAGAGGACGCGCGCGACCTGTGGCGTCTTGCCTTCTCCGAGCGTGGGCTCGGGCATGTAGTCGCGTAGTTGCTGGTCGGTGAGGGTGTAGGTCTGAACGCGCAGGTGCGCGAAGAGCCTCTCGTCGAGTTCACCCAGCGGGTCTGCCTGAGTTGGGGTCGAACTGCTCTGGTTCGTGCTGTTGGCCTCTGTGCTCTCGTCGGCGGGCTTCTTCGAACATCCGAAGAAGAACACGCCGACGAACGCACAGCACGTGGCCTTGTAGAGTCTACTCATGGGTATGGTGCCCGCGTCGTATTGGGGGAGTCGCTCACGACCACTTTAGTTGCATGGTTGCTCGAACACAACGGGGGGACCGATTGTGTTCGCATCCTCGGTGCCGCTATGGTGGGTGCAGGTCGATTTCTTCGAGGTGGAGGTGCGCGTGATTTGGAGTCGCAAGCGGTGGGCGAGCGTGTGTGTGTGGTGTGGTGTGTTGGGTTGGGCCGTGTCGGTCGCTGCTCAGGACGCCCCCGACCCCGACGAGGTCCCTGACTCGGTGGAGGACTACCCCTACGACGAGGCGGTCAAGTCTCCCGTGGTCAAGCCCCCCGAGCAGCCCGAAGGGCCTGTCGAGCTGAGGTACAAGATGGACTCGCCCGTGCGGTACCTCGTGCGAGGCAAGCACCGGCAGGCCGTGCGTGGCCGGGAGGACCTGAGGCAAATCTACACGTCCTCCACGGTCTGTCTCTTATACACATCTCCGAGCCCACGAGACAGGCAGAAATCT
>CAJXPN010001107.1 GCA_913058025.1 uncultured Myxococcales bacterium
GTGCTCGAACGTCGGGGAGCCGAACGTGCGCGCGTCGAAGCTCGCGGGCTCGGCGACGAACCGGCCCGGCCCGGCCGCGCGCACCGTGATGAGCGACGGGGACTCGTTGTTCTTGCGCACCGGGATGAGCAGCAGCCCGCCGTCCTTGGTCGCCGTGGCGTGGGTGACCGCGTCGGGCAACCCGTCGGCGCCGGCGGCCGAGATCCTCGGGCCCTCCTGCGCGGCCAGCGGGTGCGCGAACGCGAGGACGGCGAGCGCGGTGGCTCCCGTCATGACAAGGCGTCTTGAGGTCATACAGTCAACTCGACTCGAGGTGGTGGGTCGGTCACGGAAGCAACGTGACGAGGTCGTGCTCGCGGCCAAGGAGTTGGCGCCTGCGCGCCACGCGGTGGAGCTCCCAGGCGCGCTCGCTCATGCGTATGTTCGAGGTGGTCGCCTCGCGGTCGATGCGCGCGTCGATGGACACGCGCGTCGGCTCGGGAAGCGCCTCGAAGGTTCGCTCCGAGAGCCACTCCTCCAGGCCTAGCAGCTCCGCGTAGACCTGCTCGATGTCCTCGAGCCCGTCGAGCTCGCGCACGCGATGCCACGCGTCCCGGTAGAGCGAGCGCCGGCGCTCGTCGGCGCACGACTTCCCCGCGCGCTCGAGCTCGGCCAGCGCGCACTCACGCGGCGTCGACGGGCTCTGGCGCGCGAACACCTGCGCGGGCGCGCCGACCGCGCGCTTCGCGGTCCGCTCGATGTACGGGAGGATGAACTTCCGGATGTTGTAGACCGAGCGCGGCGGGTCCTCACGGTCGAGCTGGCGGACCGCGTCGCGGATCCCACGGCACACCGCCGCCGCCGTCGCGCCCTGCTCCTTCCACGAGTGGAGAAGCGCGACGTCACGACCGCTGAACATGACGAAGCGACCCGTCGCCTGGACGAAGTACGCTTGCACGATGTCGTAGAATCCCATCACGTCGGGGGCGCTCTCGGGGGCTCTCGTGGAGGAGTCGAGGCCACCCGGACGTGGGAGGCCTCGCGAAGGCCGAGTGTAGGACGACCGAGCGGATTCGTCACGCGGGCAGGTGTCGGTTCGAGGGGCCTTGGCGCGAAGACTTTGGAATCGTTCCACTCTCGAAGCAACCACTTGGCACCAGAACGATCGAGCCTCCTTGCGAGGAAGAGGGCTGGGGGTGGAGCTGCCACACGGTCCCGCCAGTTGCATTTGCTTCGCTCGATTCTGTCACCGCTCCCTTCGGTCGGGTTCCCGAGCGTTCACTTGCGCCTGTTCTTTGTGTGGGGTTGGCGGATTTGAAGAGGGCTGGGGGTGGAACTGCCACACGGTCCCCCAGCCCTCTTCAAACCCGCAGCGCCACCCCCAGTCCTCTTTTACACAAGCGAGCGGCCGCTGAACCTCGGCTCACGCCTCCACGTCCCGATCCAGCCGCCAACGCAACCGCGTGTACCGCTCCGAGGCCGTGTCGTTGCGCACCGCGATCCCCACCGCCTTCTGCGTCCCGACGAGGATCACCAGCGACTTCGCCCTCGTGATCGCCGTGTACAGCAGGTTGCGTTGCAGCAGGATGAAGTGCTGGGTCACCATCGGCACGATCACCACCGGGTACTCCGACCCCTGGGACTTGTGGACGGTGATCGCGTACGCGAGCTTGAGCTCGTCGAGCGCGTTGAGTTCGTAGGGTACGAGCGCGCCGTCGAAGTCGACGAGGAGCTGCTTCTCCTCCTTGAGGATCTCGCGCACGCGGCCGATGTCGCCGTTGAAGATGTCGTGCTCGTAGTTGTTCCGAAGCTGCATGACCTTGTCGCCCACGCGGAAGCGGCGGTTGCCGCGCACGATCTCCTCGGCGTCGGGGTTGAGCGCTTCCTGGAGGACCTCGTTGAGCGCGGCGCAGCCCACGTCGCCCTTGTGCATGGGGGAGAGGATCTGGACCTCGTCGATCGGGTCGTAGCCGAAGGCCCTGGGGATGCGCTCAGTGACGAGCTTGGCGATCCGGCGCTGCGCCTCGAGCGGGTCCGGGCACTCGATGGCGTAGAAGTCCACGAGCTGCCCGGGCGCGCGCTCGGGCAGCTCGGGCATCAGGCCGCGATTGATCCGGTGGGCGTTGACGACGATCTGGGACTGCTGCGCCTGCCTGAATATCTCGGTCAGCCGGACCACCCTCCCAGCCTGCGAACGGAGCACGTCCCCGAGCACGCTGCCCGGCCCCACGCTCGGGAGCTGGTCGATGTCTCCCACGAGCAGCAACCTCGCGTGGTCTGGCAGCGCGCGCGCCAGCCCCACGAGGAGGTACGTGTCGATCATCGACGCCTCGTCGACCACGAGCAGGTCCACGTCCAGGCGGCGCTCCTCGTTGTACTGGAACTGTCTCTTATACACAT
>CAJXPN010001108.1 GCA_913058025.1 uncultured Myxococcales bacterium
CGTCGGCAGCGTCAGATGTGTATAAGAGACAGGCCCACGACCGTTCAGGGTCAGCTCGCCACGACGATCCGCTCGCGGCCTCCCAACGCGCCCGTCGACGCGCCCGCGCTCCGGCTCCTGCGCGACTCGAACACGCCGCGCGACGTGAGCATCTACGGCGAGCTCACGCTCAAGCGCGTCCCCACCGAGATCTCGGTCTGGCTCGGGCGCGCCGAGCCCGAGGGCGCCACCTACCTCGACCTGGATGTCCAGGTCGTGGGCCTGGACCTGTCCGACCCCACCGGCTTCTCGGGGGTCACGCTCCAGGAGCACCCCGACGCGCGCGTGCGCTCGGGCAACGTCCTCTGGCGCAGGTACACCGCCAACGTCACGTCTTACGCGGGCTTCGCCTACTTCGTGGCGCGTGAGCCCGCGGGCTCGGACTTCTACGTCCTCGCGCCCACCGCGACGTTCACGCCCGTGGGCGCGAGCGCGCTGCTCGCGGCGCCCACCCCTAGCCGCAGGCTGACCGCCACGGAGAGCGAGCGCATCACGCGCGTGACCGCCGACGTCACCGCGCAGCGCCAGCGCCGCTTCAGCTCACAGAAGGCTCGCCTCCTGCCCACCGGCATCGGGCCCATCCCGGTCCCGGCGAACTGAACACCCGCGAGCCGAACACCCGCGAGCCGAACGCACGAAGAAGGGCGGCCCCGAATGGGGCCGCCCTTCTGGCGTCCTGGCGCACTCACGTCACGTGAGCCTGCGGGTCACTTGCCCTTGGGGGCGTGCTTGGCCTGCTCCATGGCGATGTCGCGCACGGCGTCGAAGGAGGAGGCGTTCGAGGCGCCCTCGATGGCCTTCACGGCGAGCTCCTGGGCCTGGCGTTGCGCCTCGGTGAGCTGGGTGTTCAGGTTCTCGATCTCGGTGCGCTGCTTGGTCGCGGTCTGCTCGAGCGAGGCGATGCGAAGCTCGAAGACCCTGCGGCGGCCCTCGGTCTCACGGGAGAGAAGGTCGGCCTTCACCTTGGCGTTGCGGCCGGCGATACCGCGGCCCTCGCCCTCGGCCTTCTTGAGCGCGGCGTCGAAGCGGGCGGGGAACCCCCCGACCTTCTCGACGAGCTCGGCGTACGCCTTCTCCCTACCCGACAGCTCGTCCTCGCGGTCGGCCATGCCCTCGCGGCGCGTGGTCTCGAGCTCCTCGAGCGACTGCTCGCGGCGACGGCGCGCGGTCTCGTAGGTCTCCTGCTCGAGCGCGCGGCGGTGCGTCAGGTCGTAGTCGTACTCCTGCTGTTCGCGGGCGCGCGCCTTCGAGATCTCGGCGTCGCGGGCCTCGACCGCGGCGGCGTGCTCGGAGGACTCGCCCTTCCAGGCGTCGTTCGCCGAGGCGGCCTCTGCCTCGAGCGTGGCCACGCGCTCGTCGTGCTCCTCGTCGAACGTGTTCGCGGTCTCGCGGTACCTCGTCACGACGCGGTCGAGCGTGCCCTCGTCGACCTCGAAGCCGTGGAGCTCGTGGATCTGGCGGGCGTAGTCGTCGGCGCGGGCTCGGATGCGCTGGAGCTGCTGGGCCTCCGAGGAGAGCTGCCCCTGGAGGACGCCCAGCGAGTCGGTGAAGCCGCCGCGGAGCGCGTCGAGCGCGGAGAGGAGCTGCTCGACGCTGAGCAGGGAGACCTCCTCGGCCTCACCCACGATGGGCAGCGCGGGCGTGGCCGTGGCCTCCTCGACGACCTGCTTCTTCTGCTTCTCGAGCTCCTTCATCTGCCTGCGCATCTCCTTGAGCTCGCCGTCGAGCTCGGAGTACGCGTCGAGGATCTCTGCCTTGGTGTTCCTGTTGTTGATCTTGCGTGCCATGATCGGCTCCTTTCTGGTTCGATCTGGCGTCGCGCGTGTTCGGGGCGCGGCGTCGATGTGTTTGGCGACTCTTCATCTGCTCGTCGGTCCGTGGTCCGGCCCAGGGGAGGTCGCCGTCGACCTCCCCTGGTCGGACCCCACGGACTCAGGGGGCGCCGGGGCGCGGCGAGGACGATCCCTCGATGGCGCGCAGCGCGAGGTTCTGAGCCTTGGACGAGGCGTTCTGGAGCTGCGTGTTCAGCTCATGGATGCGCTCGCGTTGATCCGTGATGAGCTGCTCGAGCTCCTGGATCTGGAGGGCGAAGACCTCCGCGTCCGCGGCGAGCTGGCGGGACTCGAGCTCGGCGGTGACGCCGGCCTCCTCGTTGGCCTTGCGGATGGCCGTCTCGCGCGTTTTCTTCGTGGCGTCCTCGAGCTCCTGGGGGAACGCGGCCGCGCGGGCCTCGAGCTCGGTGATGTGCGCGGCCTTCGAGTCGAGCTCGGCCTCGCGCTTCGCCCAGCTCTTCTCGAGGTCTTCGAGCAGCTCGTCGAGCTCGCGCTCGACCTCGCG
>CAJXPN010001109.1 GCA_913058025.1 uncultured Myxococcales bacterium
GGGCGCGCCGACGGACCGCGGGGAGAGGTGGGCACGCCCGAGGAGCAGGCGCTCGAGCTCGAGCACGGCGGTCGCCGGGACCAGCGGGAACATGCTGCACAGCGTGGGCAGCGCCGAGTGGATCGGGAACGGCGAGGGGCCGCGGGCGAGCGACGCGCCGTGGCCGAACCACCGGGGGGTGTCGCAGACGAAGACGGGGAGCTTCCCGTGGACGTCCTGGAGCGCGTACAGGCGGCCAGCGAGCGTGCTCGAGTCGACGAAGACGCCGTCCATCGTGTCGCCGGCGCCCAGCATCAGGTGCGCCATGTTGTACACCACGCGGATGCGCACGCTCGGGAACCGGGCCTGGAGGATCTCGATGAGGGCGCGGCGGTTCGGAGCGTAGGTGGAGGCGATCACCAGTGTGGGGTCCAGCGTTGGCATGTGGTCTCGCTCCGCGCGGAGGTGTTAGGTTGGCCGATGACGGGATCCACGACACGTAGAGAGGAGGTATTTAGCGATGGCGGTTCTTTACGACGCGCACGACGAGCTCGCGAGGCACCGGCTGAGCGTGGGTGACGGCCACGACCTCCACGTGTTCGAGACGGGCGCCGCCGACGGCGCCCCGGTGGTGGTCCTCCACGGCGGGCCGGGGGGAGGCGTGAGCCCGGGGTACGCGCGCTACTTCGACCCGGAGCGCTACAGGGTCGTGCTTATGGACCAGCGCGGCGCGGGCGCGAGCACGCCGAGCGGAGGGCTCGAGCACAACACGACGTGGGACCTCGTGGGGGACCTCGAGATCGCGCGCGAGGCCCTGGGGATCGAGCGCTGGCACGTGTTCGGAGGATCCTGGGGGTCGACGCTCGCGCTCGCGTACGCGGCCACGCACCCGGACCGCGTGCTCAGCATGTGCCTCCGCGGGATCTTCCTGGCGCGGGCCCGCGAGGTCCGCTGGCTCTATCAGTTCGGCGCCTCGGAGGTGTACCCGGACGCCTGGGAGAGGTTCATCGCGCCGATCCCGGAGGGTGAGCGCGGCGACCTCGTCCACGCGTACCATTCGCGCCTGACCGGCGACGACGACGCCGTGGCCACGACGTGCGCGAAGGCGTGGAGCGTGTGGGAGGGGAGCATCTCGAAGCTGCGCCAGGACCCGGCCGCGCTCGCGCGCTTCGAGGAGGACGCGTTCGCGCGCGTCTTCGCCTCGATCGAGTGCCACTACTTCGTCAACGACTCGTTCTTCCCCCACGACGGCTGGCTCCTCGATCAGGTCGACGCGTTCCGGCACGTGCCCGCGGTCATCGTCCAGGGTCGCTACGACACGGTCTGCCCGCCGCGCTCGGCGTGGGACCTCCACAGGGCGTGGCCCGAGGCGTCCTTCGAGCTCGTGCACGCGGGGCACTCGATGACCGACCCGGCGATCGCGGCCGCGCTCGTGCGCGCCACCGACAGGTTCGCCGCGATCGCGCGTTGAGCCCTGCCCGCCCTATCAAACAACATGACAGGGCCGCGCGCAGTCGCTACATTCAGAGCTCGACGTATGGTCGAACGCGCATCCTTACCCCTCGAACCGTCACTATTTATCGACGGCCAGAGATTATCAGAGGGCGCCATGTCGCAATTCGAGAGGCCCGTCATTCCTCGTCATGAGGAAGGGAAAGACACATCAGATCACCTGGCTCCGACCAGGCGTATGATCTTCGTCGTCTTCGCGGCCTTGGTCTTCGCAGGGATCGGTGCCGTCGTATTGTTCGACACCGTCATCGACGGCTACTTCGCGAGCATGGAAGACCGCCGCGCAGAGGATGGCGACGAGACCGATCCGTCGTTCTGACGCGCCCGCCCGTATGGGGCGAGCGCATCGCAAAACCAGGGCCGCGTATGCACCGCGGCCCGTCTATCTATGGAGACGAAGACATGTCCAACAGCACGAACGACGCCCCCAAGGGTTACGCCAAGACGCTCATCACCATCGTCGCGCTCATGGGGCTCTGCACGGTCGGAGTCGTCAAGATCTTCGGCACCACGGTCAGCGAGAAGTTCAACAAGGCGAACGCGTCGGTCTCGAGCGAGGTCGACTTCGGCGGCGGCGACTACGAGAGCTCCTACAGCCCTCCCAGCGCGAGCACGAGCGACTACTACGACAAGCGAGGCATCACCCAGAGGCCGCCCGCCCCCGAGCGCGCGCCCGAGCCCGTGCCCGTGGTCAACCCCACCACAATGACCTCAGGTGACCGGTTCTCGACGTTCTCAGTGGACGTGGACACCGCGTCGTACACGCTCGCGCGCGCCACGCTCAAGCGAGGGAGCGCCCCGACCCCCACGTCGGTGCGCGTGGAGGAGTTCGTCAACTACTTCGACTACGACTACCCCTCCCCCGACGCCGGCGCCTTCGGCGT
>CAJXPN010001110.1 GCA_913058025.1 uncultured Myxococcales bacterium
GGTCGGTGGCGCCACGGGGAGCGCGGGCTCGTCGGGGTCCGGCTCCTGCCCCAGCGCGTCCGCGGGGCCCCACGCCAGCGACGCGGAGGCGATCGAGGTGAGCGCGACGAGGCGGGAGGCCACCCGGAGTCGGCGCCACGCGAGGCCTCGTTCTGGTGTTGATGTAGACAGGGTCGTGCCGAGATTGAGAGGTGAGTGGTGATCCTCTACATGCGCCTCGATTCTAACACGCTGGCGCATGTTTTGTGATCCGCCCCGAGGTTGTGGCACTATGGAGCCAGCTCGAGTTCGGAGGTCGTCCGACGGGGCTTCGAGGGTCGATGTCGAAAAATACATTGAATCTGAGAGGGCACGCGGACGTTCTAAAGAGTGAGAGGCCCGATCGAGGGTGTCACCAGAGGCGCCGCCAACAGGCGGTGCTGGCCATCACCGGCGCGATGCAGGTCTTAGAACCTGGCGCCAAAGGGTGAAGAGATGAGGCCTGACAAATACGTCCCTGACTACATCATCTACGACGAGCTCAAGCGAGAGCGAGAGCGAGCCGTACTGGACGAGCGCCCGCGGCTCGAGGTGCCCCGATACATGCCGATGTGGCCTGACGAGTTCCCCTCCGAGGAGGAGGAGAGCGAAGAGGGTGGAGAAGACGGTGGTGAAGAGCGCGGCGAGACCGTCATCCAGATGTGGTGACCTCGCGCGCCGATCCGACGCGTCGACATTCCGAGACGAGACCTTCGCCCAGCTGGCGAGAAGCGACGACCTCGCCGTGATACGGCGAGGTTTCGTGTGTTCTGGGGCGTCTCAAAATCGCATGAACATCGCGGCGCCGACGCGGTCCGGGCCGAGCACCGGCGCGAAGACGACGGGCGCGACCTCGACCTCTTCGACGGTCGCGGCGTCGACGACGACGAGCGCGAGGCCGACGGCGGCGAGCCCGGCGCCCGAGAGGAGCAGCGCCTGCCCGAGCGACTGATTCGACGCGATGGAGGACGCGGTGGAGTCGTAGGAGGTCTGGGAGTCGGCGTCCTCGAGCTCGCCGAGTTCTCGCTCGGCCTCCATCCCGAAGTACATCCCGGCGCCCGCGCCGCCTGCGCCGAGCACGAGCGCGCCGGCGCCCACGTACGACATCCAGCCGAAGCGGCGTTGCTCGACGGTGGGCGCGGGCTCTTCAGGGGCGGCGCAATACTCTGAGTCGGGGAGCTTCTCGAGGAAGGCGTCGGCCTTCTCGCGCCCGCGCTGGTCGAGCGCGAGGGACACCTGCGCGACGGACTGGTCGGCGAAGTCTCGCGCGATGTCGCACTTCCCGAGCTTCTCGTAGGTCTTGGCGATGGTGAGCAACGTGGCGGCGTTGCGCTGGATGCTCAGGCTCTCCTTGCACAGGACGAGCGCCTCGGCGAACTGCTCCTTGGTGTATTGCACGACGCACTCGCGCAGCTTGTCGATGGAGGCGGGGTCGGGTTCGACCGCGGCCGAGGCGGGCGAGGCCCAGGCGAGCGTGGTGAGCGCGGCCAGCGTGAGGGTGTGAAGGGTGCGCATGTCGTGAGGTCTCCTGTCGCGGCTGTGTCGTGGCGCGGGTTCAGTCGTCGGGGATGAGGATGCTGCTGGTGTTGTGTCTCTCGGCCTCGGCCTCGGCCTCGGCCTTGGCTCGCGCGCTGGCTTCGGCTCGCGCTCTCGCGTCGGCCTCGGCTCTGGCCCTGGCCTCTGCCTTGGTCCTGGCTTCGGCCCTGGATGCGGCATCGGCCTCGGCCTTGGCGGCTGCTTCGGCCTTGGCTTTGGCCTTTGCCCGAGCGCGCGCTCGGAGCGTTGCCTTGTCGGGCTTCTCATCGCGCCTGACCGTCGCGTCGGGAGCGGCGGTCGTCGCGACGGCCGCGGGCGCCTCATCAGGAGGCGCGCCTGCGTCTGGCTCGGGATCGGCTGCGGGCTCGCTCGGTGCGGCGGCGTCGGGTTCATGGGAGTTGGCGGCGAGATCGTCTCGGGGCAGAACCTCGGGTTCGGGGGCGTCGGAGGCGGCCTGGTTTGCGGTCCGCGAGGGTGTCACGCGTGCGGATGCGGCCCCGGTCTCGACGCCCGGAGTGGACTCTGAGGCGTCGGAGGGGGCGGAGAAGAGCACGGCGAGGAGGCCGACGGCGCACAGGCTCGTGATGACGAGGGCGGCGATGGCGAGGCGGGTGCGCTCCTGGTTGATCTGCGCGCCGTGTGGGTCGACTTCGCTCAGGCCGAGGGTCTCCTCGCGGGGCTCGCCGTCGAAGAAGGCGATCTCGGCGGTGGAGGGCTCGAGGGCGGGCTCGGATGAGGCGGCGCGGAGGCCTGGAGAGAGGTCGCCGGAGTCGTAGGAGTCGTAGAGCGCGTCGGGCGGGTCCTCGGCGGTGGGCTGGGG
>CAJXPN010001111.1 GCA_913058025.1 uncultured Myxococcales bacterium
TCGGCAGCGTCAGATGTGTATAAGAGACAGCGACTGCGACGACCCGCGCTGCGATGACGAGCCCTACTGCGCGCCCCCAGAGGAGATCTGTGGCAACGGCCTCGACGACGACCTCGAGGGCGACGGCGACTGCGAAGACCCCGACTGCGACGGCGCCCCCGAGTGCGCGCCCCTGCCCCGCTACGAGGACTGCTCCACCCCGGAGGACGACGACGGCGACGGCCTCATCAACTGCGAGGACGTCTCCGACTGCATCGACGCCCCGGGGTGCCTGGAGGAGGTCTGCGGCGACGTCCAGGGCAGCGGCCTCGCCATCGACTTCCAGGGCGACATCGACGCGCTCGCTGGCGTGACGACCCTCGACGGCACGCTCAGCATCAACGGATCCGGCGCCGCCTCGCTCGCGCCGCTCTCGGACCTGCGCTGCATCGACGGTGACCTGTCCATCCAGTTCGCGAGCGCGCTGACGACGCTCCAGGGCCTGGAGAACCTGCGCTACATCTCAGGCTCGCTGCGCCTCAGAGACTCCCCGACGATCACCTCGCTCGCTGGCCTCGACGCGCTCCAGACGATCGGAGGGAGCCTCATCCTCATGAACTCGGGCGCGACCGACCTCGACGCGCTCGCTTCGCTGCGACGCGCGGGCTCGATCACCATCGCGGACATGGACGCGCTCACCCACCTCGACGGGCTCTCCGCGCTCGAGCGGCTTCGCTCGGGGTTCCCCGCGGTGTTCATCAACGAGAACGACCTCCTGGAGAACCTCGACGGGCTCTCGGCCCTCGCCGACGTCGAGATCCTCGACGCCCACCAGCCCTCGGCCACCATCTCGATCGCGAGCAACATGGCGCTCACGAGCGTGGGCGGGCTCTCCGGCCTCGCTGGCCCGACGATCGATCTCGTCATCAACGCCAACCCCGCCTTGCCCGACCTCGACGGGCTCCTCGGCCCGAGGACGCTCTACAAGCTCGACGTGGTCGCGAACGTCGCGCTGCGCGACGTCGACGGACTCGATGGCCTGTCGCGGGTCCTCACCAACGTCACCGTCACGGACTCGCCGCTGCTCGACGAGCTCTCGGGGCTGAGCGCGCTGGAGACCATCGGCGGCGCCCTCACCCTCGAGCAGCTCCCCGCGCTGACCTCGCTCGCGCCCCTGGGCGCCCTCACGAGCGCGAACTCCATGTCTCTCCGGGGGCTCGGGGTGTCCGACCTGGCTGGCCTCTCGTCGCTCACGGGCGTGTCGTTCCGCGTCCTCGTGACGGACTGCCCGTCCCTGACCTCGCTCACGGGGCTCGAAGGAATCACCGCGGCTCAGGACATCCAGCTGACCGACCTGCCGTCGCTCACGGATCTCTCGGGGCTCTCGGGGCTCGAGCAGTCCCAGTCGCTCACGATCGACACCTGCGACCAGTTGGTGTCGCTGGCGGGGCTGGGCGGATTGCTTGAGGTCGGCGCCCTGAGCGTCAACGAGAACGCCGCCCTGGCCTCGATGGAGGGGATGACCTCTCTGGGCACGCTCGGCGCCCTCTCGGTCGTGGACAACGACGCGCTGACCTCGCTCCAGGGGCTCGAGGCCCTCACGACGCTCAGCGGCTCCGGCATCTTCGGCGGCCTCACACTGGACGGCAACGCCTCGCTCGCCTCGCTCGCGGGCCTGGACAACGTGACGGAGGTCGGCCGCAGCCTGCGCATCGAGCGCAACGACGTGCTCCCGAAC
The DNA here is from genome assembly GCA_913058025.1 of uncultured Myxococcales bacterium. GTDB lineage: Bacteria > Myxococcota_A > Bradymonadia > Bradymonadales > Bradymonadaceae > CAJXPN01. The sequence goes on from CAJXPN010001111.1 coordinate 1,718, forward strand.
CTGACCGGGCTCGACAGCCTGACGCTGGTCACGGGCGCGCTCATACTCAATGAGCTCACGAGCCTGACCTCGCTCGCCGGGCTCGCGTCGCTCGCCGAGCTACGCGGCGTCATCGAGATCACCACCAACGCCCTCCTCGCCGACATCTCCGCGCTCGCTCCCAGCGCGTACTCGGGCAACGCGCTGACCGTGACCGCGAACCCTCGGCTGTGCGTGGGTGACGTCACCGCGCTCCACGCGATCCTCGCGTCGCTCGAGCCCTCGACGACGCTCACACAGCAGCTCAACGACGAGGACTGCCCCTGAGCGCCGCTGCGACCTCGTGTCGAGCGTCGTCCGGGTGGTGACGTCGCCGCGCGATGGCTCTGGCGACTCGACGCGCGAGGGCGCTCGATGTGTCCTTGACCCAAAGCGTCGCCCTCATGCATCGAAGTACGTGACACATACGCCACCCGAGGTCCCATGAACGTCCGCCAGCTCGCTACCGCCACGCCCCTCGCGCTCCTGATCGCGTGCTCGGCGCCCGCGAGCGCCCCCGAGCCCACGCCTCAGGTCGAGGATGCACCGGCCCCCGTCGAGGTGCCCACGCCTCTGGCGGCCACGGTCTGTCTCTTATACACATCTCCGAGCCCACGAGACAGGCAGAAATCTCG
>CAJXPN010001112.1 GCA_913058025.1 uncultured Myxococcales bacterium
AGCACGTTACCCAGTTCCCCAGCGGGGAACGCCAAGCGCGAAGCGCGGCGGCGGGGAGGGCAGCCGCAGCTCCACAACCCTCCGTCGAACGCCCCCCAAGCCGCCCCGCACAATACTCCTCGTCCCACACGGAGCGCCTCACGAAGGGAGCGGCTCCGCGGGCTCCTCGAGCACGCCGCGCACGCGCGGGAAGATGAGCGCGGCCTCGACGATCATCCAGATCTGGAGCCCCTCGATGAGCAGGCCGAACGTGAGGAGGAGCCACTTTCGGTTGGGCCAGAAGTCGGTCACGATCTGGTGGACCATGGCCCAACCGGGCAGCACGATCATGAGCGCCGCGGGGATCGCGGCGATCCATACGGGGAGCTCTCTGCGCCAGAGGTAGAACGTGAGGACGAGCAGCGCGAGCCCGGCGAGCAGCTGGTTCGTGGCGCCGAAGAGCGGCCAGAGGACGAGCCCGCCGGTGCCCGGACCGCCGGGACCTGGGAAGAGCGCGACGGCGCCGCCGGTCAGGACCGCGACGCCCGTGGCGGCGTAGGTGCCCGTGAGTGGGGTGACGCGGACCGAGCGCGCGATCTCCTGGACGATGTAGCGCTGGAGCCGGGTGGAGGTGTCGAGCGTGGTGGCCGCGAAGGAGGCCACGAGCACGGCGATGAGCGCGATGGCCAGCTTCAGCGGGACGCCCAGGGCGTGTATGAAGTTGGCGCCGCCCTCGACGAACGCGCCGATCTTCTGGGGGAGCTTGTGGTTGGCCCAGCCGCCGGTGGTCTTGGCGACGCCGTTCAGGAGGACGGGGGCGCCGTCGGCGTCGAGCACGGGGCGGATCTCGGCCTGGTACTTCGTCTCCCAGGCCGCGCGCCCGGTCAGGCGCTCTCCGCCGGGGCCGTCGACGCCCATCCCCAGGCCCGCGCAGCACGCGCAGATGACGACCACGGCGAGCGCGCCCTCGAGCAGCATCGACCCGTAGCCGATGGCGCGGGCGTCGGGCTCACAGGAGATCTGCTTGCTGGAGGTGCCGCTGGAGACGAGCGAGTGGAAGCCCGAGCAGGCGCCGCAGGCGATCGTGATGAAGAGGAAGGGCCAGATTGGAGGGGCGTCGGCGGGGACGTCGGTGGCGATCGCGGGCGCCGCGCTCATGTCGGCGGCGCCGGTGGCGCCTGCGACGAAGAGCCCGAGGACGAGCAGCCCGAGCACGAGCAGGAGCTGGTGGCTGTTGATGTAGTCGCGCGGCTGGAGGAGCACCCAGACCGGGAGGACCGACGCGACGAAGCAGTAGACGAGCAGCACGCCGGTCCACAGGACCACGGGGGAACCGAAGGCGCCCAGCGCCTCGACCGCGGGCATGCTGATGGGCATGTGGTAGGCGCCCAGCCAGACGCAGCCGTACATCACCGCGAGCGCGATGAGGGAGGGCCACAGCAGGCCGCCGCCCTTCTCGTGGACCCACCAGCCCACCGCGAGCGCCAGCGGCACCTCGACCCACACCGACAGGACCGCCTGTGGGTACGACGCGAAGATCACCGCGATCACCAGGCCGAAGACCCCGATCACGATCATCAGCGCGAAGAAGAGCACCGCGAGGAACAACGCCCTCGCGCGCGGGCCGATGAGCCGCCCGGCGACCTCGCCGATGGTCTCGCCGCGGTTGCGCATCGAGAGGACCAGCGCGCCGAAGTCGTGGACCGCGCCCACGAAGATCGAGCCGAAGAGGACCCAGAGCAGCGCCGGGAGCCAGCCCCAGAAGACCGCGATCGCGGGGCCGACGATCGGCCCGGTGCCCGCGATCGAGGTGAAGTGGTGCCCGAAGACGACCTCGCGGGCGGTGGGGACGTAGTCGATGTCGTCTCGCAGCGCCTCGGAGGGGACGCGGGCGTCAGGGTCGAGGCCGAAGATCTTCTGGCCCAGCCAGCGGCCGTACGTGCGGTAGGCGACTATGAAGCCGACGAACGAGAGCGCGGCGATGACGACTGTGTTCATGGTGAACTCGGGGGTGGGTCGTGCGAGCAGTTCGAGGGCCCGAGGCGCGACGCTCAGCCCGGCGCGCGGCCAGGATCGACGAGGGGCGCGATGGTCGAGGGGTCGCGTTGGAGGAGCGAGGCGAGGCGAGCGCGGACGGCGTCGAGGTCGACGTGGCGCACGCTCAACGTCAGGGTGACGTCGTCGGCGTAGGCGGTGTCGAGGACGCGGACGTCGGGGAGCTCCGTGGACAGGACGTACTGGAGCTGCTCGTGGGCGGCGTAGGCCACGGCGAGCACGAAGGTGAGCTCGGGGTATCGGGTGATGACGCCGGCGTCGGCGATGGCGGCGCGGCCGGCTTCTCGGTAGGCGCGCGCGAGCCCGCCGGTGCCCAGCTTCACGCCCCCGTAGCTG
>CAJXPN010001113.1 GCA_913058025.1 uncultured Myxococcales bacterium
GGCAGCGTCAGATGTGTATAAGAGACAGGCGCCTGCGAGGAAGAGCGTGACGTGTCCGATTCCATACCTCATGGGTTCCTCTCGAGGCTCAAAAGAAGGGCGCGCGCTCGGAGCTCCGAGCGCAACAGATCGGCGGTCCACTCGAGGACCGAGTGGCGAAGTTCATGGGACTCGAGGCGCGAGCGGAGCAGCGGCACGAGGCCGATCTCACCGCGACCGTGCGCGCGCTCGAGCAGCAGCTCGCGCTCCGTGAGCGCGCCCTCGAGCATCTGGAGCCCTTGCGCGCGGCGCGCCGTCAGCGCGGCGTGGCGCTCGCCCATGGAGCGCCACTCACGCTCGAGCTCGTCGCGGCGGTTGGCGCGGCGCAGCGAGAGCGCGCTCGCCTCCGACCTCAACCTCGCCGCCTCCTGCATGTTCGGGTTGGCGAGCGGCACGTTGAGACCCAACGAGACCTGCGCGCGGGCGTCACCCCAGGTGCTCAGGATCGCGCCCGCGCCCAGGCTCACCTGCCAGGGGGCGAACATCTCGAACGCGTCCGCGCGCGCCAGGAGCTCGCGGCGCTCAAGCTCGATGAGATCGAGCTCGGGGTGGAGGTCGATCAAGGCGAGGAGCCGCGGCCAGATCGACCCGCCGGCCAGCTCGGCCATGGGCGCGGGGTCGGCGGGCGTCTGGCCGAGGAGCCGCGCGAGCTCTGCGCGCGCGCTCGCCTCCTGAGCGCGCAGCGCGGTGACCTCGAGGTCGAGCCCGTCGAGCGCGATCTGGAGGTCGAGCACGTCACGGCGCGCGAGCGACGAGTCACCGGACGCGCCGAGCAGCGGCGCGAGCTCCAGGCGGAGCCTGGCCACGTCCTCGGTCAGGTCCGCCAGCAGCGTCGCGGCGCGCCACCACTCGACGTAAGCGTCCTGGGCGCGGGCGACGTACGCCCACCTGCGCTCCCTGGCCTGCGCCTGCAGCGTCTCTCTGTGCGCCAGGATCGCCCCCCGCTGGAGCGCCGGCCCGTCGCCGAGCGCCCAGGAGATCGACCCCATCACGCTCTGCTCCGAGTCGACCCACCCCCGAGAAGGCACCAGCGGGAGCTGACCCGTCGCGGTGACGGAGAGCGACTGCGCGTGCCCGGGGACGCGCTCGAGCTCGGCCCGTGTGCCGCGCTCCAGGAGCTCCCACGCCTCACCAGGGCCAGCGTCATAGCGCGCGCGCGCCGCGGCCTCGACGCGCTCCAGGTCCCACCCCTCTCCAAACACCTCGCCGGGTAGCAGCACGGCGATCACGCCACACACAACGGCGAGCCACGCTCGATGATTCATCCGATCTCACTCCAACCGATGGACACGTTCACACGAACGCACCATGAGGCTGGCGGCGGACCCAGGTCTTGAACGGCAAGATGAAACGGCCTTAATCTGACACGAAGACAGACACACCTCGTACGACGTGAACCTCGCGCGCCGCATTACACATGCACCACAGATCCCTGTACCATCGCGCCTCCAGGACGAACCCGAAGGGACGACGACCTTGCGCGAACCACGACACAGACCCAGGAGCAGGACGCGCTGGCGCCACGCGCTGCTGGCCTCGTGCACGCTCGGTGTGTGGAGCTGCGCGGACGTGCGGTTCGAGAAGTCGCCCTACGCGGTGCGCGGGCTGGACGTGGTGTATTCGGAGCAGGAGGACCTGACGTTCATCTCGTGGCGGCTGCGCGACGACGCCGACCCGAACAGAGTCTCGTTCGAGCTCAACCAGGGCGGGCAGTGGCTGCCGCTGGATCTGACTCGGGCGCCCTTCCCTGCCGAGCCCTTCGAGTGCGACGGCGACTACCTCTGCTTCCAATATCAACTCTCCGGGCGCTACAGGCTCGAGGACGTGGAGGAGCGGCCGCTGCGGTCGCTCCAGGGCGCGGAGGGGCTCTACGCGGGCGGCGTGCCGAGGTTCCAGCGGGTCGAGACGACCTTCGGCGTGGACCCGATCGCGCTGGATCGCAACGACTCGATCGACCCGAAGCGGTTCGACTGGTTCGCGCAGAACGCGGTCCCGCTCGAGCGGGACTACGACCACCAGCTCGTGGGGTCGTCGCGGGGCTACGGCGAGCAGGGCGGGTGCGCGGCGCCCTCCGACGGCGCGTGGAGTGATCTGGGGTCGAGGATCCGCCCGGGCGAGGGATGGGTCGAGGATCCGGTGTGCCTGAGCGCGCGCCCGAGGCGCCAGGATCGCCCCGGCTCGACGGTCACGGTGGCGTTCCCGCCGGGGGCCGAGTTGTTCTTCGAGCAGCAGGACTACGTGCCGCCCGAGGAGCGGCCGCCGATGCTCTACCTGCACCTCCTGTCTCTTATACACATCTGACGCTGCCGACGATCTACTCTGTGTAGAT
>CAJXPN010001114.1 GCA_913058025.1 uncultured Myxococcales bacterium
CCACCGCCCACCAAGCGCACATGTGCCCAGCCGTCGGTCGCCTGGAACGCGTCCACGAGCTCGAGGGGCCAGGACACGATGCGCTCTGTGGTCGAGCCGCCCTCGAAGCGGAACGCCTGAAGCGCCCCCTGACTCCCGACGAGCTCCTCGTCGGGGGACCCGGGCTGACCCACGACCACGTCGACGCCGCTGAGCCGGGGGACCCACACGCGCAGCTTCGCGCCGAAGATGTTGATCTTCTCGTCGCCTGGGTCCTTCGATTCGTTCCACTCGAGCCGCGCGTCGAAGCCCGCGAGCGCGCTCAGTGGCTCCCCGTCGCGGTCGACCACCCCATTGGCGTAGCCGACCGAACGACCGCGCGGCAGCTCGAGTCGAGTCGAATCGTCGAGCAACCTGTCCTCGTCGTCTCTGTCGGACGTGTTAGCGAGCAAAAAGACACCCACCACGAGGAGGAACATGAAGACCATGAAGAATGGGATCATGCGCCATCCTCACCTGAAAGAGTGAGCGCGCCGCGCTCGCCTCGCTCGGCCTCGCTCAAGCCGCCGCTGGCGGTATCTTCGGACAGCGTGAGCTGGCCACCAGCGCCCACGCCACGCAGCCGGGCGATGAGCGGGGCGACGTCGCCCTCGTGGCCGTTCTGCATGAGCGCGGCGAGTGTGGGGCCGTCGGCGGCGGTGACCTCGCGAGCGAGGAGCTCGCGTACGAGCTCTTGGCGCACCGACGAGACCGCGCCGAGCGCGAGCGCGGCGCGCTCATCGGGCGAGGGCGACCAGCCCACCTCGCGCAGCTCCCGGTAGAGGACGAGGCGGTTCACGCCGGCCCTGACGTCGCCCGTGAGCAGCGTGACGAGCGCGCCTCCTGGGTCCTCCGGCCCGAGCTCCAGCGCGCGCCCGACGAGGTCTTCGCGGGCGCTCGCGGGGCAGCGCGGGTCGCAGTAGGCCTGCCAGGGGAAGCGCTCCGCGAGCTGTCGGCCGAGCTCCTCGAGCGCGGCTGGCTCCTCGAGGTCGAAGATCAGAGAGAGGTCCTCGTAGCGCGCGTCGCGGGCGCCATCGCCCCAGAGGAAGCAGACGGGGCGCAGCGCGTCCGGGAGCTCGTCCGCGAGCTCGAGGAGGCTCGCGGCGTGGGGGCTCCCGGGGTGGTCGCGCAGGAGCATCCGCGCCGCGCGCCACCGCACGCTGAATGGCTCGTCCTCGGAGCTGGCGCGCGCGAGCGCGAGCGCGTCGAGCGCCTCGCCCATCGGCCACGACGCGGCGAGGCGCTCGGTCCAGCGCCTCATGTGCGTCCAACGGTTCACGAAGTGGGCGACGCGCAGCCGCTGCTCGAACCGCTCCCCGAAAACGATCGAGCCGCGGACGAGGATCGAGGACCAGGGCAGGCGCGCGAGAAGCTCCCGCTGGTCGCGGCCGAGGACGGCGCAGGCGTCGCCGTCGCTCCCGCGCACGTCGAGCCAACCCGGCAGCTCGAGGTGCGCGCCGATGCTGCCCGCGCCGGGCTCGTCGACGCGGCCCTTCACCGAGAACGACGTGGGCGCGTCGACGGAGAGCTCGAGCGCGCAGCCCGTGACGATCCAGGAGTTCACGTCCATGCCCTGGCCGCCGCTGAGCGCCAACGTCAACGCCGCAGGCGCGCCCGAGACGACCCGCGTGAACACGACCTCGCCTTCGCCCGACTCGTACTCATCGAAGCCGAGGTTCTCCGCGAGCTCTTCGAGCATATCGGGCACCGAGGAATACTCGAGCTCGCGCTTCTTCTCCAACGCCGACATGCGCGACTCGAACGCAAAGCCGAAGAGCAAGAGCGCGGAAGCCACGGCGACGATCGCGAGGGTCGTCGCCATCACGCGCCCCCGTCGTCGCCATCGACCCCGGAGAGACCGCCACGCTCGCCATCTGCCTGGCTGAGGCCGCCGCTGGCGTCGCGCTCGGTCGACAGCGAGAGCTGACCCCCCGCGTGGACGCCGAGCTCTTGGAGCTGCTCGGCGAAGCGCGCGACCGCCTCGCCGCGCTCGGCGAGCGCGCGGACAAGCGGCGCGTGCTCGAGGCGGATCGTGCGCTCCTCGAGGGTGTCGATGACGCGACGGCGGAGCACGCCGGAGCCCGCGCGCGCCAGAGACGTGAGCGCGCCGGTCGACGGTGCCCAGCCGGCCTCACACAACGCGACGTAGCGGCTCGCGTCGACGCGGGTGACCGACTCCGCCAGGACCAGGCCCAGGAGCGCGTCGGAGAACGCGCCGAGGTCGCCGGGAGGTTCGGGGCTCTTGAGCACGGACACGGCGGCGAGGAAGCGCGCGTCGTTCGGGATGGAGGAGTCGGAGAGCGCGGCGGACGGGTCGTGGCGCACGAGCGCGTCGAGCCCGGCCTCG
>CAJXPN010001115.1 GCA_913058025.1 uncultured Myxococcales bacterium
ACCCAGATCAAAGAGCTCAGAACAAGGGCGGCACCCGCTCCACCTGCGCCACGGTCGCGGGCTCCAACGCGTCGAACGCGTCGGTGAGGCGGGAGCCGGTCATCGCCTCGAGCTGATCGATGACGTAGCGGCAGGCGGTGCGGATCGTGCGCGCGGGCTCACCCGGGACGTGCCACTTGAGCGGCGGCGCGACCTCGACCACGTCGGCGGACGCGACGTCGAAGGCGCGGCCCACGGCGAGCGTGACCGCGGAGACGAGGTCCGGGTGCATGCCGCCGAGCTCCATGGTGCCGGTGGACGCGGCGAACGTGGGGTCGGTGCCGTCGATGTCGTTGGAGACGTGGACGCGCGTGACGCCGGCGTCGCGCAGGAGCCCGACGACCTCGTCGCAGACGTCGGCCAGCGGCCGGCCGGTCAGGCGGTCCATGCGGAGCTGGTGGAGATCGAGGTCGCGCTCCCAGTCCTCGGCTGAGCGGCCGGAGACGCGCACGCCGAGCTGGACGAGGCGCCCTCCCCGGCCGATGACGTCGTTGGCGTGGTAGGCCCAGGTCGCGAAGTTGTGGGGGACGCCGTCGCGCGCGGAGAGGAGGTCGGTGTGGGCGTCGAAGTGGAGGACGCCGAGGTCTCCGGGCGTGGCGCGCGGGTCGCGCGCGAGCCACTCGACCGGGACGCGTGAGGTCGAGTGGTCGCCGCCGAGATGGATGACGCGCGCGTCGGGGTTGAGCGCGCGGATCGCGTCGAGCGCGGCGGCGAACGCCGACAACGGCGCGACCGCGGGGGCGTCGACGCCGCGCGCGCGGCGCACGGCGTCGAGCAACGCGGGGGTGTAGTAGGAGTCGTCGACGAGGTGGGGGTTCACGCGGACGTCGCCGACGTCGACGACCCCGGCGGCGTCGAACGCGTCGTAGGCGCCGCCAGCGAGCAGCGCCGAGCGCACGCCGAGCGGGCCCTTGAACGAGCCGCGCTCGAACCCGGCGCCCGCGTCCATCGGGACGCCGATCAGGACCACGCGCGCGCCGGCGACGCGCTCGAGCTGGGCGCGCCACGCGTCACGGACCGCCTCGGGATCGGCCGTGTTGTAGCGGGCGGTGAGGAGGCGGCCGATCTCGTCGCCGCCGGTGGTCACGGTGAGGATGCCCTGGGGGGCGAGGAGTGACTCGAGCTGGGCGATCGGTTCCATGGTCGTCGTGCCTGTTGGCGGTGGGTCGGTGTGTAGCGTGCGTTCAGTCCTCGATCGGCGGCGTGTACGTGAGCCGGCGCTGGAGGTAGGCGCGGGAGAGCGGCGAGAGCCGCGTCTCCTTGGACAGGATCTGCGCGAGCTCGATGAGGTTGGTCCCGGGCGGGGTCTCGATGAGGTCGAGGAGCTGCTGGATGAGCCCGAGGTAGTTGCCGCCGCCCGACTGCATCAGGCTGACGCCCGGGAGGTCGGCGTGGCGGCCGTTCGTGAGCGCGTCGCCCACGAACGACACGTCGGGGCGGCCGCCGAAGAACCCCTCGGGGGGCAAGCCCAGCGGGACGAGCCCCATCGCGTGGCCCATCTCGTGGGCGGTGACGGGCGCGATGGCGTACGCGATGTAGCGCGCGATGTCGCGGAGCTGGCGGTACCGGCGCGTCACGGCCTCGTCGTGCGGGGCGTACGGGTCGAACGAGGGGTCGAGGACGATGGCGTCGTTGGGGTCGTCGCCCACGCGCGCGCCGACCTTGGAGTTGATGGGGCCGAGCGCCGAGCTCAGCAGCGAGATCGAGCTCAGCCCGTTGAGGATCGCCGAGGTCGCCACGCCGCGGCCGACGAGCGCGTCGTTCGAGCGCTCGGCGTGGTGCGCCGAGTACTTCGAGAACCCGATGGCGCCATCGAACACGCCGCCGAAGCGCATCATGGAGAAGCTCCCGTCGTCGTCGTAGTCACCTGGATCGGGCGCGCCGGGCTCGCCCTGCCAGGTGATCGTGAACGCGATGCCATCGCGTGGGGTCCCGTCGGGCGCCATGCCGAAGTAGCGGTACACCTCGGTACGAAGCGCATCGCGCACCCAGCCGACGTAGAGCGCGTTGAGGTCGGGGTTGCGGCCGAGGGCGCCGATGAGCCGGAGCTCCTCGTCGAAGTCGGGGACGCCGTTGGGCGACCGCGCGCTCGACAACGAGTACGACGTCCCGCCGCCCTCGGTCCGGGTCGTGGTGAAGAAGTCCACGTCCGTACGAAACAGCCACACGAGCGGCTCGTCGAACGGATCGATGTCGGCCCCGAGGTCGACGGACTCGACCGTGATCACCTGCGCGCGCTCCGAGCCTCCGGCCGTGCGCGCCGACAGCGTCAGCGTCAGCGGCCCGGCGGGCGGCGCGAGCGCGGGCGTGAGCTCCAGACG
>CAJXPN010001116.1 GCA_913058025.1 uncultured Myxococcales bacterium
ACGAGATTTCTGCCTGTCTCGTGGGCTCGGAGATGTGTATAAGAGACAGGCCGATCTTGAGGATGCGGTCGGGCGTGATCCACTTGGAGTCGATGCACTCGACCTGCCGCAGCGAGATCCCGGAGCGGGGGGTCGTGAGGGTGCACAGGAAGTAGTGGGCGTCCTTGAAGACGGCGATGGGGCGGCGCACGGTCACGCGCAGGCCGGTCTCTTCGAAGGCCTCACGCACACACGCGACGTCGGGGCGCTCGCCGCGCCACATGGTGCCTCCGGGGAGGCACCACTGCCCACCGCGGCCACGGTCGAAGGAGCGGCGCACGAAGAGCACCTCCCCATCGTCCTCGATCATCGCCCACGCTGAGCTCATTTTTGCTTACCATCAATGCAGTTAGGTGTGTCCCTTCATTATCCTACATCCTCAACGTGTGATGGCACAGCGGGGATTCCCGCGCCAGCGCTCCGCGAGGGGAGGCTGGGAACCACCAGCGGACCTCCGCGACCGTTGGGTTTGTCATGCGCGGGGTCAGAGTCCACAGTGGTTTTGAAGGACACTTGGCGCTGCTTCGAGTTGGAGACGTGAGATGAAGAAGGCCCTGACGAGCTTGGTTGTCGTGATGATCGTGACGGCGGCCTGCTCCTCGAGCGCGTCGGCCCAAGACCGGCGCCGCGCGCCGCAGCGCTTCGACTACGACCGGGGCTCCCAGTATCTGGGGGGCGCGGTCCTGGGCACCTTGGGCGTGGCCGGGGGCGGGCTGGCTGGTGTGGCGCTGTCCTTCGCGGAGTGTCCAAACGCCGAGACCTTCGACTGCCCGCGGTTCGTCCCGTATGTCGCGACCGGGGTCATACTCTTCGGTGTGGGAGGAGCGATCCTGGGCACCGGCCTCATGGGGGGCGAGCACGCCGAGGGTGACCAGTACATCGACGCCACCGTGGGGGCACTGGTCGGGACGCTGGTCGGTGTCCCGTTGGGTATCGTCGCGCTCGCGGGCACCATCGACTCCCTGGGGGACGCCTCGGTGATCGTGGGGGCGGTCGTGGCGGGCGCGTCGATTGGGGCGGGCGCGTCGTTTGGCTACCAGTCCAGGTACGACGCTCCGATCCTCGAAGACGTCACGCTCGCGCCGATGATCACGCCGGAGCACAACGGCCTCATGATCATGGGTCGCTTCTGAGCTCGCGACAGGTCGTGAAGCGATCGCATCACGAGCGCGTGAGCGCGTGCGTTGCGCGGCGGCGCGGTGGTACGCTCTCCGCATGAGCGTGGAGCTACAGGCGCGGTCGGAGGCGAGAGTGGAGGAGCAGGAGCCAGAGGTCGAGTCGATTCGGGGGGAGCTCCGCCGCATCCGTTACGTGAGCGAGGACGGGACGTTCGGGATCGCGGAGCTGGTGGACCCGGACCTGATCATGCCGGTGACGATCGTGGGGAACCTGATGTCGGCGCAGCCCGGCGAGACGCTCGAGCTCTCTGGCCGCTGGGTGCACGACGCGCGCTACGGCAAGCAGTTCAAGTACCAGGCGGTCCGCACGGTCCCGCCGGTCACCAAGGAGGGGATCGAGCGGTACCTCTCGGGCGGGTTCATCGACGGGATCGGCCCCGTGCTCGCCAAGAACATCGTGGCGACCTTCGGCGCGAGGACGCTCGAGGTGCTCGACGCCGAGCCCGAGCGCCTCAAGGAGGTCAAGGGGATCGGCAAGAAGCGCCTGGCGGGGCTGCTCGAGGCGTGGGGCTCTCAGCGCGCGGTGCGCGACGTGATGGTCTTCCTCCAGTCGAACGGTATCTCGCCGACCTACGCCGCGAAGGTGTTCGGGCTGTACGGCGAGAGGGCCGTGGAGGTGGTGCAGCAGAACCCTTACAGGTTGGCCGAGGACATCTTCGGGATCGGGTTCATGCGCGCGGACGCGATCGCGAGATCGAGCGGGCTGCGCCTGGACGACATCACGAGGCTGCGCGCGGGCGTCGACTACGCGCTCAAGCAGGCCCAGAGCGAGGGCCACGTCTTCCTCCCGATGGAGCAGCTCAAGGCGCGCGCCGAGGAGCTGCTCAAGGTCTCCGGGGACGTGATCGGGGAGGCGATCGAGGCGCTGCGCGCGAGCGGGCAGGTGACGGTCGAGCCCGTGCCCGGCGGGGACTCGGCGGTGTACCGGACGGCGCTGTGGCGCGCCGAGTGCGACGCGGCCAGGCACCTCCTCAGGATCGCCAGATCCCCGCTGCTGCTGCGCGCGCCGGTCGATCAGGCCGCGCTCGACGAGGTCGCCGCCGAGATGGGCGTCTCGCTGGCCAAGGCGCAGCGGGAGGCGATCGAGGCGGCGTGGACGCTGTCTCTTATACACATCTGACGCTGCCGACGATC
>CAJXPN010001117.1 GCA_913058025.1 uncultured Myxococcales bacterium
GATCTACACAGAGTAGATCGTCGGCAGCGTCAGATGTGTATAAGAGACAGATGGAGAGGCGCGTGGTGGCTGTTGGCGCGGCGTTGGCGTTGTGCGTTGGCGTGTTCGCGGGCTGTGAGGGGGACGCGTTCGAGAGCGCCGCCCCGATGAAGGCGCCGCGCGCGAGCGCCTCGGGGCCGAGCCAGGCCACGGGAGTCGGCGCGAAGGTTCCTGGGAAGGGCACTCCCCCGCCGATGGCCAGGGGAGGGAGCGCGGCCAGCGGCGAGCTCCCCGCCGATCACCCGCCAGTTGGAGCGGGCGTGGCGCCCATCCAGGCGGGGCCGATCCCCACGGACATCGCGCCGAGACCACGCGTGCCCGCGTCCGCGGGCGCGCCCACTCAGTTCGGCAAGACCGGTCCGCTCCGCTGGACCGCGCCCGACGCCTGGCGCGCCGTGCGCCCGGCGAGCCAGATGCGCCTGGCCGAGTACGTCGTGACCACGGCGCCCGGGCAGGAGCCCGCGTCCGTGACCGTGTTCCACTTCGGGCCGGGCGGCGGCGGCGGCGTCGAGGCGAACATCGACCGTTGGGTCGGTCAGATCAAGGGACCCGACGGCAACCCACCCACGTCTTCTCGGGGCAGCAAGTCCGTCAACGGGATGACCGTGCACACCGTCGACGCGACCGGCGTCTACGACGCCGGCGCGGCGATGCAGGGCGCGGGCGCGAAGGCGGGGCAGCGCATGCTCGGCGCGATCGTGGAGTCCCCCGGCGGGCTCTTCTTCTTCAAGATGGTCGGCCCGAAGCCGACCGTCGACGCGAGCGTGACCAGCTGGGATACGCTCGTCGGAAGCTTCACGCCGGGTACATGAGCGGGCTCTTCGACGCCCACTGCCACCTCGACTTCGACGCGTTCGACGAGGACCGCGCCGCGGTCCTCGTCCGCGCCGAGGCCGCCGGGGTGCGCGAGATCGTGATCGCGGGGGTGGACCCTGACGGGAGCGCGCGGGCCCGCGAGGTCGCCCGCGCGGCGCTCGGCGGCGTGCGCGTGCGCGCGTGCGCTGGCCTGCACCCGTGGTGGGTCGACAGGCTCGACGACGACGGCCTCGACGCCGCGCTCGCGCGCCTCCGAGACGAGCTCACGGGCGAAGAGGCCGCGATCGGTGAGTTCGGCCTGGACGCGGCCAGCGTGTCCCGTGGTGGCAGCGCGGCTCGCCAGGAGCGCGCGCTCGGCGCCCAGCTCGACCTCGCGTGCGCTCGAGGCCTGCCCGCGGTGCTCCACGTCGTGCGTTGCCACGACCGGCTCCTCGAGCTGTTGCGCGCGCGTGACGTGTTGCCGCGCTTCTTGCTCCACGGCTGGTCTGGCCCCGAGCACCTCATGCCTCACCTCGTCGCGCTCGGCGGGTGGTTCTCGTTCGGCCCGCGCGTGACGCGCGACGGCCACGCGAAGCTGAAGCGGTCGCTCCGATGGGTCGCCAGCGAGCACCCCGGCCGCTGGTTGATCGAGACCGACGCGCCCGACGCTGGCCTGTCTCCTGGCGCGCGAGGAGAGCCCGGCGATCTCGCCGCGGTCGCCGCCGCGGTCGCCGTCGCGCTGTGCCGTGACGAGGCGTCCGTGGGCGACGTGACGTCACGCAACGCCGAGACCTTCTACTCCGACGGGGCCGCCTGGCATTGACGCTGCGCTTGCGCGCCGCGTGCCTGCTTTGATAGGCGGAGGGTTGCGTGATCGCAGTGTGCGACTCATCGACGAGGAGCGGAGGATGCTAGACGAAGATCGTTCTGGGCTCATCGACGAGGAGTGCGGGATCTTCGCGGCGCACCTCCACGAGGAGGCGTCGAACCTGACCTACCTCGGGCTGCACGCGCTCCAGCACCGGGGCCAGGAGGCGTGCGGCATCGCCACGATGGGGGGCGACGGGGAGCTGAAGGTCGAGCGGCGCCTGGGGTTGGTGTCCGAGCAGTTCGATGAGGGCGTGCTGAGCATGCTCGACGGCGACCGAGCCATCGGGCACGTACGGTACTCGACCTCCGGGACGAGCTCGATCCGCAACGCGCAGCCGCTCAAGGTCCACACGAAGTTCGGCGTGGTCGCCGTCGCACACAACGGCAACATCACCAACGCGATGACGTTGCGCCAGGAGTTCGAGGCGCTCGGTTCGATCTTCGTCACGGAGTCGGACACCGAGGTCATCATGCACCTGATCGCGCGCAGCGACGCCCCCGACATGCTCGGCGCGGTCGTGGACGCCGCGAGCAAGCTCAGAGGCGCGTTCAGCCTCGTCGGGCTCACGCGCGGGTTCACCTTCGCGCTGCGCGACCCCCACGGCGTGCGGCCGCTCTGGATCGGCACGCTCGGGACGTCGAGGC
>CAJXPN010001118.1 GCA_913058025.1 uncultured Myxococcales bacterium
GAGATTTCTGCCTGTCTCGTGGGCTCGGAGATGTGTATAAGAGACAGCTCCATCACGACGCCTCCATCTCATGTACTCGTGCGCCCACACACCAATTGTATGCATGCGCATACGCACAACAAGGCCCGCCTGGCTCGGGCCGCCGTACGCTCAGCCCGAGACGCAGACCCCGAGCGCCTCGCCCGGTGACTTCGCGCACGTCCCGCTGCAACAGTCCGCGCTGTTCCTGCAGTCGATGTTGTCTGGCCGGCAGCGCTCGCCGCAGGTCCCGTCGTCGCGACAGAACCCGTTGCAGCAGTCGCCGGCGGCGTCACACGAGGCGCCGTCTATCGCACACGGTGGGCAGCCCTCGTCGACATCACCGTCGCAGTCGTCGTCCTCGCCGTTGCACTGCTCGGGCGTGCATCCCTCGCAGCCCTCGTCGACGTCTCCGTCGCAGTCGTTGTCCACGAAGTCGCAGACCTCCTCGCCCGTCGGGACACACGCCGTGGCGCAGCCGAGCTTGACCTCGAGCGGTGTCGCGCCCGCGGCCGAGGCCGCCTGGAGGTCGTCGCACGCCTGGCCGCGCAGCTGGATCGTGTTGCTGTTGGCGTCGTAGGTGAAGCCGTCGGCCATGTCCTCCTGGACCTGCGTGCCGTCCACGGCGACCCAGACCTTGGAGAGGTCCTCGGGGGGCGCGTCGAGTTGGAAGTCGCACGCGATGATCTGATCCTGGATCTGCTCGATCGCCGCGGCCAGCTGAGGCGCGTCCGACGCCGTGTAGTAGAACGGCGCTCCCATCATCCCCGCGTCCGTGCCGCCCGCCTGGGCGACCGCGTCCAGGTTCGCCAGCGAGCCACCGAAGCTGAAGCCGACCACGTACACGGGCGTCCCGGCCGCGGCCAGGGCCTGCGCCGCCGCCACCGTCCCGGCCTGGGACCCGCAGCCGCACGCGCCGCCGTCGGTGATCAGGATCACGGCCCTGGGGCGCACGCCGTTGAGCGGGTCGTTGGCCACGTCGAAGGCCATCCTCGCGGTCAGCGCGTCGAGCGCGTCGTCGGTCTCGGTGCAGTTGAGCCCGCCGGGCTCCCAGTCGATGCTCGCGTACGAGGCCTTGATCTCGGCCGCCGTGTGCTCGCCCATCTCCAGGAACTCCAGCGAGCGGTCGCCGC
Source organism: uncultured Myxococcales bacterium (assembly GCA_913058025.1). Taxonomy (GTDB): domain Bacteria; phylum Myxococcota_A; class Bradymonadia; order Bradymonadales; family Bradymonadaceae; genus CAJXPN01. The sequence continues at coordinate 1,152 of CAJXPN010001118.1, forward strand.
AGGCGAGCTTCTCGCCCGCGGGGCCTCGCCACGGGTAGGACGAGCCGCCCACGAGCGCCTTGTCGAAGACGCTGTCGGAGACGAGGTCCAGGCCCGCCTTCGCGCGGTCCATTCGGTCCACTCCGGTCCCGTCGAGCGCCCTCATCGACGTCGAGCGATCGAAGACGATGTAGATCGACGGCTTGACCAGCTCGAACTCGGCGTCGGTCTCGCCGCAGATCGGCCCCGCCGGCGCGGCCTCGCACGCGTCGCCCTCCCCGTCTCCGTCCGTGTCCGTCTGGTCGTAGTTCGCCGCGCCGGGGCAGTTGTCGCACGCGTCCCCGAGCGCGTCCGAGTCCGCGTCGGCCTGGTCCTCGTTGTCGGTGGTCGGGCAGTTGTCGTCGATGTCGGCGAGCGTGTCTCCGTCGGAGTTCTGGCCGGGATCGTAGAACTCTCCCTCCTCGCACGCGTCCCCGACGCCGTCGCCGTCCTCATCGAGCTGGCCGCCGTTGGCGTTGACGGGGCAGTTGTCGCAGACGTCGCCCACGCCGTCGCCGTCGCCGTCGGCCTGATCCGGGTTCGCCTCGGGGCAGTTGTCGTTCGTGTCCAGGACGCCGTCCTCGTCGTTGTCCTGCCATGGGTCCACGACCGTGTTGTTGGTGCCCGTCGTGTTGTTCGAGTTGTTCGTTCCGGTCGTGTTGTTGTTGTCGTTGTTGGTGCCCGTCGTGTTGTTCACCTCGACGCAGCTACCTTGCGCGTCACGTGAGCGTCCCTCTCGACACTCCTCGCCCGTCGTGTCCTCACCGCAACCGGAGCAGCCGGTCCCGAACAGCGCGATCGCCACGAGCGACCCCTTCACGAACCTACTCAGATCACCCATCTCCACGCTCCACTCGATTGCCACCGTGTCCAACACACACACGTGCGCTATCTTAACACAGCTCAGTAGACACTTCACAGATTCACGGCGCGCCGCGTTTCGCGGGCGGCGACAGACGAGGAGGCACAGGCGATGAGGTTCGACGACAAGGTGGTGGTCATCACGGGGGCCTCGGCCGGCATCGGCATGCACGCCGCCCACATGTTCGCCGACGAAGGCGCCAGCCTCGTCCTCGCCGCCCGGGGCGCAGAACGCCTCGAGGCCGTCGCCGAGGAGCTCCGTCGTATCAACGGCGCCGACGTCCTCGCCGTCCCCACCGACGTCGGCCACAC
>CAJXPN010001119.1 GCA_913058025.1 uncultured Myxococcales bacterium
GAGATTTCTGCCTGTCTCGTGGGCTCGGAGATGTGTATAAGAGACAGGTTTAAGGCCGTTTAAGTAGGATGCGTTTTGGCGGGAGCTAACGTGCGGGGGTGTATTCGCGCTGGTCGCGCAACGTATCCACACGACCCATGGAGATCTCATGATGCCTCGCAACCGAATGCTCTTCGCGCTCCTCACCTCCTCGACGCTCGCCGCCTGTGGCGGGAGAAACAGCGCGACGGCTGATGGCTGGGTCGCGGCGAGCGCGTCGTGCGCGTCGCGCGTGGAGACGATCTTCTTCGAGGTCTGGCTTTGGGATACGGGCCGTATTTACGCCGCGGGCAACGGTGAGGGCTGGATCTTCAACCCCTGAGCCCTGCTCAGACCGTCATCAGAGGGACGTCGGGGTCGAGCATGTAGCCGCCCCCCTCTGACACGATCATGTCTCGGAGGCCCGCTCGCCGGAGCGTCGAGATCGTCACGTACAGTCGGTTGGCCGCGGCCTCGGCGAGGATCTCCTCGCCGGGCCAGGCCGCTTCGAGCAGCGCGTCCGTGTCCACGGGGGCGCCTGGCCGCTCGAGGCGGCTGTCCAGGAGGGCCTCGAAGAGCCGATAGGGCGTCTCCCTCCGGCTCATGTCCACCCACTCCTTGGCGTCCGGCGCGCGGAACGTGCGGCGCCCTCGATCCACGAGCAGCGCCTCGGAGCGTGGGTCGCGCAGCTCCGTGTCGAGCCTCTCGGAGAGCTCCTCGGGGAGGCGCATTCGGAGGAGCCTGAAGCCGAGCCTGAGCTCGGTGCTCCGGTGGATCGGCGCCGCGCTCTGGAGGTCGTCCGAAGAGACGAGCGTCGCGAGCGCGCCCACGATCGAGCCGCGCAGCTCCGCGCGCTTTCGCTTCTTCTTCTCCTTGGCGTACAGCCTCGCGTCGAGCATGCAGCGGTAGAGCGTGACCATGTAGGCGAGGAGCCGGATCCCGCTCTCGGCCTGCTGGATGTGCGCTCGCTCGAGCAGGTCGAGTGCCTCCTGGGTCTTCCCATGGCGCGCGGCGTGCTCGGAGGCCATGCAGTCCAGCGTGGTGTGGGCGGTGGAAGAGTGCACCTCGTCCTTTAGTGCCCACGCGCGCTCGAACGCCTCGTCCGCCGCGTCGAACTCTCCCGTGAGCAGGTTCGCCCAGACCTGCTGGATGTAGGTCGCCGCGAGCAACGGCGAGCGCCCCGTCCTCGTGAACGCCACGGCCGCGCGCGCGCTGTGCTCGAGCGCGTCGGCGTAGCGCTGGTCGCCGAGCGCGAGCTGGCCGAGGTGGTAGCGAGCCGACGCGCTCGCCCAGATCAGGCCGAGGCGTTGGCCTACGTCGAGTAGCTCGGAGAGCACCTCGAGGGCCTCGTCGTTCATGCTCTCGTCGACGAAGAACGCGCCGAGGGCGCGTAGTCCTTGCGCCCAGGCGATCGTGTCGCCCACCTGCGCGAAGGTCTCGACCGACTCCTCGAGCGCTGCCTTCGCGTCGTCGAGCTGCTCGAGCTGCCAGTGGCAGTACCCCACGAACATCTGCGCGCGTGCGCGCTCGCGGAGGTCGCCCGAGCGGGTGAAGAGGTCCATCGACTCCTTGAGCGCGCCCAACGAGCGCGTGTGGTCTCCGCACGTGTACGCGCGGTGGCCCTCGTTCAGGAGCACCACAGCCTCCGCGTGGATGTCGCGTGCGGAGGTCGCGCGCTCGAGCAGCTCGAGCAGGTACGCTTCTGCCCGATCCTCGCGCCGCTCCACCACGATCTCCGCCATCCGCAGATCGAGCTCCAGCGTGATCCACTCGGGCCATTGGCTCCTCGCGGCGCGCGCCTCCTCGATGTGGACGCTCGCCTCATCGAGGTTCCATCGGAAGATCCCCGTGTCGCTGCACAGCAGCAAGATCGCGCCGTGCGCTTCGCCCGAGAGCTCGGAGAGTGGGAGCTCCCGGCGAGCCCGTGAGAGCGCGTCGCGCGTCCCGTCGAGGTCGAGCATGCGCCACCTCCCGAGCGCTTCGCCCACGAGCGCCCACGCAGCCTGCTCGTGCTCCCCCTTCTGTATGAGCCACCCTGCCGCGCTCGACGCGTCCTGGACGGTCGCGGTCAGGTCCTCCTCCGTCGGCGCGAACTTGCGCAGCCTCGACTCGAGCGATGCGTGCTTGGCGCGCGCGGCGGTGTGGGATGCGTGGGCGTCGCGCGCGTCGTCGCCGTCACCGGAGGCGTCGAGCTTGCGGCGGCAGAACGCCTCGACCGTGGCGGTCATCGTGTGGCGCTGCGTCGCCCCGTCGACGCGCTCGAGACGAAACCGTGAGCGCAGCAGGCAGAGCTGCTCGAGCGGATCGGGTGAGGAGGGCAGGG
>CAJXPN010001120.1 GCA_913058025.1 uncultured Myxococcales bacterium
GAGATTTCTGCCTGTCTCGTGGGCTCGGAGATGTGTATAAGAGACAGGTGTAGGAGTTCGACAGACCGAAGTCGACGAGCGAGAGCCGATCGCGCTCGTCGGGCACGTCGTAGAGCACGATGTTCTCGGGCTTGACGTCGCGGTGCACGAGCCCACACTCGTGCGCGTCGCGCAGCGCCATGAGCAGCTGCTCCATGATCTTGATGACCCTGTGGATCTCGAGCGCGCCGTCGCGCTCGAGCACGTAGCGCAGCGACTCACCCTCGATGAAGTCCGTGATCATGAAGAAGGCCCCGGCCGGGGTCTGGCCGTACTCGAAGATCGAGGGGATCTGGGGGCTCTCCAGGAGCATCAAGGTACGAGCCTCGTGGACGAACCGCTCGATCTCGACGATCCTCTCGCGGTGCACCGCGTGGCGCTGGCCCGATCGGGTCAACACCTTGATCGCCACGACCGCGCCATGACGGCGCTGATCCTGGGCGCGGTACACCTCGGCGAAGGAGCCTCTCCCCACGAGCTGACCCACGACGTAGCGCCCCTGAAACAGGGACCCCGACTCGAGGGATTGCTCGTTTGGCTGCCACATCTTCGACCGCTCTACACGACTTTGAGGATTCTTCGAACATGATAGCACGACTGCTCAGGCGCCCACCGCGTCATTCTCTCTCCGCGCTCGCGCTCGCGCTCACGCTCACCGCGTGCGCGCCACCGCTCGAGATCTCGCTCGAGCCCGACCCCGACGCCTCGGGCGTGCTCGGCGAGCGCGGGCCATATGGCGCAGCGCGCATCGAGCGGTCGGTCCGCGCGCGCGTCGACGACGCCGTCGACGTCGAGATCACGCTCCCCGTCGGGACCGACGGGGAGCTGCTCGACGGGCCGCTGCCCGTCGTCCTGTTCGTCCACGGCGGGCTCGTGCCCGCGGCGCGCTACCGCTGGATCGCAGAGCACGCGGCGTCGCGTGGGTTCGCCGTCGTGGCGCCCGCGCACGTGTTCGACCTCGCGATCTTCCAGTCGGGCAACGCGCTCGACGCGCTCGAGGGCGCGCGCGCGGCCGCGAGTTCGGGCGACCCAGACCTCGACGGGCGCCTCGGAGAGGCGCCCGTCGTCGCCGTGGGCCACAGCCTCGGCGGCGTCATCGCCGCCGACGCCTGGCGCCAACGACCGGATCTGGTGCGCCACCTCGTGATGCTCGCCAGCGAGCCCAACCCCGACGACGACTTCACCGACAGCTCGCCGGACCCGCGCGCCCGCGTCGTCTCCATCGTGGGCACCGAGGACGGACTCGAGCTCCCCGAGGAGGCGCTGCTCGGCGTCGAGCAGCTCGCCAGCACCGGCGCGCCCGTGACCTTCGGGCTCGTCGAGGGGATGAACCACTTCCAGTTCACCGAAGACCCGACCGCCGAGGAGCTCGGCCGCGACCAGCCCTCCACCCGCGCGCTCCCCAGCTCGCGCTCCCTGTCGGCCTACCTGCTCGACGCCACGCTCGACGCCTCGCTCGGCCTCCCCGGCGGCGCCGCGCTCGACGACCCCTCGCGCTGGCCCGACGGCTTGCTCACCTACGACGACTACCTCACCACCCAGGAGGCGCAGCCATGAACACGCGCCCCACGCGGCCACTCGCTGCCGCCACGCTCACCGCCTGCATGCTCTCCCCGCTGACCGCGAGCGCGCTCGACCTCCCCGCGCGCGGCGACGCCTCGAGGCACGCGCTCGAGGTGCGCACCGGGCAAGCCAGCGTGGCGATCCCGGGCGTCTGGTCGCGCCCCTCGACCCTCGAGGGCGCCGCCCACGCGAGCCTGTACCTCACCCCCGAGCTCACCTACCGCTGGGGCGCGCGCGCGCTCACGCCCAAGCTCGGGCTCGACTGGCGCGCCGTCGACCTCGACGGCTTCGCCCTGCGCCTCCACTCCGCCGCCGGCCTCACCGCGCTCTTCGTCCCCTCACAGCTCGCCGCCGACGCCGACCTCGCCATCATGTTCGACTGGGGCGGCGACGACGGCCTCGCGTTCAGCATGGGCCCCCACGCGCGCGGCGCGACGCTGCTCGGACCGCCGAACACGGGACGGATGGATCTGGGCGCAGCGTTCGCGCTCGGGCTCGACCTGCCCGGTCCCAAGCCAGGGCGCGCCTGGCTGCGCGCCGAGACCGGCTACCGCCTCGGAGGCGCCGGCCTCGGCGCCCTGTACGCCGACGTCGGCCTCGCGGTCACGTTCCGCTGAGCCGCTGCCACGCCCCGAGGTTCGGGCTCGGGCTGCCCGCCGCCGCTGGGGAACTGGGCGTGTGTCTGGCGGTTGGTGGTGGAAACGCGGCTGCCCTCCCCGCCGCCGCTTCGCTTGGCGT
>CAJXPN010001121.1 GCA_913058025.1 uncultured Myxococcales bacterium
TGTGTATAAGAGACAGGGGCCATCATGAGGGTGGCCTTCTTGCTCGAGGCCTGGTCGGGCGCGTCGTCCTGAGTGATCGCCTCGAGGATGACGGTGGGGCCGACGGGGTCGACGGGGTCCTCTCGCGTGATCCAGTCGTCGAAGCGTGAGGCGGGGTCGCCGTCGAGCGCAACGCGGACGCGGCGCGTGCGCAACGCGTCCATGAGCGACTCCAGGCGCAGCCTGAGCGCGAGCGCGCTCTCGGGGCGCTTCGAGGGGTCGCGGGAGACGAGCGAGTCGATGAGCGAGGCGAGCCCGGCGGGGAGCTCGGGCGCGTGGGTGGACAGCGGCTCGGGGTCGCGCTGGACCTTCTGGAGGATGAGCTGGATCGAGGTGCTCGCGTCGAAGGGGGGGACGCCCGCGAAGATCTCGTAGAGGATGACGCCGAGCGAGTAGAGGTCGGCGCGGCCGTCTGCGTCGAGCTCCTGGGCCTGCTCGGGCGCCATGTAGGTGGGGGTGCCTCTGATGACGCCGTCGGCGGTCACGCGCGTGTCGCCCTCGAGGGCGCGCGCGACGCCGAAGTCGACGACCTTGGCCTGGAAGCTGCCGTCGGCCATGGGCACGAGCAAGAGGTTGTCGGGGTTGAGGTCGCGGTGGACGACGTCGCGGGCGTGGGGCTCGGCGAGCGCGCCGCAGGCCTGGTGGATGACCTCGATGGCGAGGTCGACCGAGAGCGCGCCGCGCTGCATAAGCGACGTGAGCGTGACGCCGTCCAGGTACTCCATCGCGAGGAAGAGCACGTCGTGCGTGTCGTCCTCGCCGAAGTCGAGCAGGCGCACGACGTTGGGGTGCGTGAGGTCGGAGATGATGCGCGCCTCGCGCATGAAGCGCTCGACGTTCGAGGCGCTGCGGACCTGGCGTTTGCTCAGGATCTTGACGGCGACGGCTCGGTCGATGGACGTCTGCGTGGCGCGGTAGACGGTGCCCATGGAGCCATCACGGATCACCTCGTCGAGCCGAAACCGGCCGTCGATGAGGGATCCAATGAGGGCCTTGGCGGCCTCGCTTGCCTCGATCATGGCAACCTCACCACCGTGGAGTCGTGGCATCATCAGCAGCTCCGGATTGAGCGGCGCGCGTCGAGGACACGATGCGCGCGGGTCCAGAAGTGTACCACGCCGCGCGAGCCGTTGACGAGAATCCCGAGCGCGGGCTCGAAACCGACGCCAGGAGCGTGCATTGTGGGCGTACGACGGATGAAACACGAGGCGGCGAGAGCCGAGAAGAGAGGCTGTGAGTGAGTGACAGGATGAGGATGAAGGCGGCGCTGGCGAGCGCGATATGTGCGGCGTGCGTCGCCGCGCCAGGTGCAGCGAGCGCGCAGGGTTTCGCGCCCGCGAAGGGCTCGGTGTGGATGAAGCTCGGCTACATCCACGGCCAGGCGGGCGATCAGTACGCGGGCGTCGACGCCCAGAGCTGGCGAGCAGAAGACGGCAACGCGCCCAGGTTCGACGCGGCGCTCGGTGAGCGCGTTGGGTTCATCTCGCGTCAAGGTCAACTCGTCGGCGGTCAGCTCGTCAGCCACGACGTCACGTTGGACGCCGTGTGGTCTCCGATAGACGGCGTGACCACGGGTTTATTCGTGCCCATGCTCCGCTACATCCAGTACTCCAACGACACGAACGGCTACACCACGCGGGCGCTCGGACCCGGCGACGTGAAGGCGTACGTGGGATACCAGCTGACGCCCAGGGACCAGGACGTCCTCGGTATCAGCCTGTTTGGTCGCGTGAAGATCCCCACGTCGTTCAAGTTCCCTTACACGAACGAGGCGCTGCGCGGTGAGGGCCAGACCGACGTCGAGCTGGGGCTCGAGAACTCGGCCAAGATCGGCCCGCTGCTCGCCAACCTCGGCGCGACCTACAGGTTCAGAACCGACGTCGTGGACGGCCCGGACCGGGTCGAGCTGGGCGACGAGCTCGAGGTGACCGCCTCGATCGGCGGCGCCCCCCTCCCCTGGCTCTGGCTCTCCGGCGGCTACAGCGGCCTGTTCGGCCAGCAGTGGGAGATCGAGACCGAGCGTTACAACGCGCCCTTCGACCGCGTCGTGAAGCGAGAGTTCCAGTCGGTCTTCGCCGGCGCGTACGTCTCGTTCGGCCAGTGGATCGGCGCGCCCGGGCTCGCGCTCGACCTCTGGTACAAGCTCCCGATCGCCGGGCAGGACTTCTCGGTCATGTACTCGGGCGGGGCCGGGTTGGCGTACGGGTTCTGAGTGGTTCGCGTGTCTTTGGCGGTTGGAGGAGGCAGGGCGGCTGCTCTCCCCGCCGCCGCCCTTCGGGCTTGGCGCTCCCCGCTGG
>CAJXPN010001122.1 GCA_913058025.1 uncultured Myxococcales bacterium
TCTACACAGAGTAGATCGTCGGCAGCGTCAGATGTGTATAAGAGACAGACCTTGTTCGAAGTGCCTGGCACGCTAACACGTCATCGCGCTCACACTCCAGCGCTCGTCGACCCCTCATCGCACCCACATGGGCGCCTGCAGCGCGGGCTTTCGGTAGCGCGCCGCGCCCGTCTTCACGTGCAGGTTCGACGCGACCCACGCCTCGCCCGCGCTGTGGGTGTGCCCGCAGAGCACCGTCACGCGCACGCCAGGTCTGCGCGCGGCCTCGCTCCTGAGCATCTCCCCGACGGCCCCGCACACGAAGAACGGCGACCAGTCCCCGCCCGACGGCTTGCCCTCATGCCAGCACGCCTCCTCGAACGGCGGCACGTGCGTGACCACGAAGACGTCCTCGAACCTCTCCATCGCCTCCCGCAGCGGCCCCTGGAGTTGCTCGGCGGCCTGGTCACCGAGCTCGTGAAGCTTCGACTGGAGGTGCTCCCGTGTGCCCCGAAGGTCCTCGATGTGCATGAAGTCGGCGAGCATCACCGGGGACGTCTCGAACGACCCCGCGCGCGCGTCTCCCCAACCGTCGTGCCCGACCAACCCCGTGCGCTCGGTCAACGCCACGGCCTCGTGGCCGGTCAGGTACACGAGCGCGCCGTCCGACGCCTCACACGCCTCGCGCACGTGCCCGCGCACCAGCTCCACAGAGGACCCGTAGAAGTCGTGGTTCCCCAGGACGAAGTACACCGGCGCGCCACACATCGACCCCAGCACCGAGAGCCACCCCTCGAGGTCGTGCGCCTCGCCGAGGTCCCCGCTCACCAGCAGCGCCTTCGCGCCCCTCTCGCGGACCTCCATCGCGAGCTTCTCCGCGGCGCGGACCCCCGCGAAGTTCAAGTGCGGATCCGTCAACCACGCGACCTCCATTCCCACTCCCTGGCCTGTCGCCGTCTCGTCTGCGTCACCGTTGCGTCACACGTCCATATGGACCATAACCGACGTGGCCTGCGTCGACCCGCCCAAACGCTACCCCATCATGGCCCGAACACGTGCTCAAACCACCTCACGACCAGCCAGCCCAGGGCGACCCGACGTTCCCCTCACCCTACATCTCGTTGTCGAGAGAGGAGTGGGCCGAGCGACGCAAGGGGACGCCGCTGACGCTCACCGAGCGAGACCTCGAGCGCGTGCGTGGCATCAACTCCGACATCTCCATGCAAGAGGTCGTCGAGGTCTACCTGCCGCTGTCGCGTCTCCTCAACATGTACGTCAGCTCCACGCAGTCGCTCTTCGAGACGACCTCCAGGTTCCTGGGCAACCCCGCCGAGCGCGTCCCCTACGTCATCGGGATCGCGGGCTCGGTCGCCGCCGGCAAGTCCACCTGCTCTCGCCTCCTACAGGCGCTCCTGTCGCGCTGGCCCAACAGCCCGAACGTCTCGCTCGTGACCACCGACGGGTTCCTCTACCCGAACGCGGAGCTCGAGCGGCGCGGCCTCATGCGCCGCAAGGGGTTCCCCGAGTCCTACGACGTCCGCGGCCTGCTCGACTTCGTCGCGCGGCTCAAGGCCGGAGAGCGACAGGTCCGCTGCCCCGTCTACTCCCACATCACCTACGACATCGTGGAGGGCGAGCTCGAACTCATACAGGAGCCCGACATCGTCCTCATCGAGGGCCTCAACGTCCTCCAGTCCGAGCGCGCCCCGGACGCCCGGCGCATGTTCGTCTCCGACTTCTTCGACTTCTCCATATACGTCGACGCCGACCCCACGAACCTGCGCGCCTGGTACATCACGCGCTTCCTGAAGTTGCGTGACACAGCCTTCCAGCGCCCCGACTCCTACTTCAACCGCTACGCCGGGATGTCCGACGACGAGGCCACCGCCTTCGCCACGACCATCTGGGAGGAGATCAACCTCCCCAACCTCACCGCCAACATCCTCCCCACCCGCGCGCGCGCCGACCTCATCCTCCACAAGGGCGCCGCGCACGACATCGACGCGATCGAGCTCCGCAAGATCTAGCCCCCCCCCAGGCCCGCGAACCAACCGTCACTGCCCGCGCGAAGCGCCGACACCGCGCGCTCGACGGCGACCTCACGCGCAGGCACCCACGCCACGCTCCCGTGGAACGCGCCGACCGTCCGCGTGAGCACCTCCGCGGCGAAGTGCGTCGCGCACGCGGCCACCTCGTCGTCACCCCACATCCCGGAGGCACCGCTGGCGTACGCACGCAGAAACGCGCGCCATCCTCGTGCGGCGCCTGCGCCGGCGCCCCCCTCGGCCGCCAACCAGAGGTGCGCGCCCAGATGCGCGACGTCCTGACATGGCCTCCCGTAGTGCGCGAACTC
>CAJXPN010001123.1 GCA_913058025.1 uncultured Myxococcales bacterium
TCACGGGCGCGCCCCGACGCCACGGCCGCGCCCGTGATGCGCGCGAGCGCGGCCTTCGCCGCGCGCGCGCCGTCGGCCGTGACCCCCGGTGAGCCCGACGCGAGCGCGCGCATCCGGCCGATCGGCGCGGGTGTGTGGACGTGGCTCGAGAGGAGCTCGCCTATGGCTTCGGCGACCACGCCCTCGGCGTAGTACAGCGTGGAGACCGCGACGAAGAGCGCGTCCTCGTGGAGGCGCTCTCCTCCAGTCTGGGCCGTGGAGATCAGCGGCGCAGCGAGCGCTCGCGCGCTCGCTGCGTCGAGCCGCGTGCGTGAGAGGCCACGCAGCGTCTGCGGCCAGGCGGTCGCGCGTCGGAGGAGCTGGTCGAAGAGCGAGGGCAGCCCGGACACGTCCATCCCCGCGACGCAGGCGCCGATGAGCGCGTCGAGTTCGACGGCGTCGTGGACCTCCGCGAGCCAGCGGGACACGAAGCGCGGCGCGGTGCGTGGCACGCTCGCCGCGAGCGCGGCGGCGTCTTGGCGGCTCAACCGCGGGTAGATCTGATCGGCGAGCGCGTCGATGAGCTCGAGGTCGAGCGTGCCGATGACGCGGCGCATCGAGCCCTCGACCAGCGTGCGCCTCGGCGGCGCGTGCTCGAGCGGGACGAGCTCGTGCGCGGCGAGGAGGAGCGCGTAGAGCCGGTCGGTCTCGAGGTGTTCGCCCTCGAGGTCCAGATCCTCGGCGGTCATTGCGAGCGCGGCGACCTCGGCGTCGACCGAGGAGGAGAGCTCGCGGCGCGCCCGCGCGTCCTCATGGGGAGGCGAGCCCTGGCGCGCCGCGGCGAGCGTCCAGGCGCTCCAGGAGGCGCTGACATGCTGGTTCGAGAAGCGCGCGAGGAGCGCGGGGCGGCCCATCGCCCAGTCGGTCGAGAACGCGTCGTAGATGCGCGCGAGCAGGCGGGAGACCCGGTGGATGTCGCGCGCGTCCGACCACGACGAAACGTTGAGCCTGGCGCTGATCTGGAGCACCCCTTTGGACATCCCGATGAGCGCGATCGACTGGTTCCGAGAGGCGAGCGTGCGCACGACCTTGAGGATGAGCGCGTTGACGCGCGGGGCGAACCGGATGAGGAAGGCCCCGAGCCCGACCACTGTGGCGACCTCGCCGTCCCCCACGAGCGCGCGGCCGTGAGGGCCGAGGTGGAGCTGGTCGGCGTAGAACGTGAGCGTGCCGGTGGGCATCGGACCGGAGACGCGGACCTCGACGGTGCCTCTGTGGTCGATCAGTGAGGCCTCCAGGCGCACGCGCGCCTCGGGCAGCTCGAGCCGGTCGAGCGTGTAGGTGCCGTCGCGGAGCTCGGGGGCCGACGCCCCCGAGGACTTCGCCAGCGCCCAGAGCGAGCGCTCGAGCTTGTCGGCCGCGTCGCTCTCTTCCTTTGGCGCCTTCATCTCAGCCCAGCGCCGCTGGAGCTTCACCGCGATAGGCCCGCCCACGATCGCCAGCCCCATCAGGATCAACGCGCCATCGATCATCTCCTCGTGGCCTCCTGTCCTGACGCCGTGCGCGCTGCGGGCGTGTCGCGTGCTTCTCGCGCGCGACGCCTCGTGGTAATGGGTTCGATGTCGGGTCCGCGTCTTCACGGCCCGTTCACCAATCTACAATGTCGGTGCGAAGAGCACGACATCCAGAGGAGGACTCCGTGCTCACGGCGCCTTGGAACTATGTGGGGCTCGGGATCGCGTTGACGATCCTGTTGGTCGTCACGGTCTCGCTCTGGATGATCGTGTCGAAGCTCGGCTTCGGGCCGCGGCCCAAGCCGCTCCCCGAGGCTGGAGTGCGTCGCCTGGAGGCCCAGGCCGCCGTCGCCGCCGAGGAGGAGAAGGCGCGACTCGCCGAGCTCGCCTCCCGCCCTGAACCCAAGAAGTGGGGAGCCCCGTGAGTGATCAGATCGAGCCGACCGAGCCGACCGAGGCGCCCCCCGCCGAGGTCAGGGAGAAGCCCTCGCTTCGCCACGCCGCCACGGTCATGGTGCTCCGTGACGCCGAGGCCGGCGTCGAGGTCTTCGTCCCCGTCCCCGCCAGGCTCGCCAACGAGATCGCGATCGGGCAAGTCGTCACGCTGCGCGGTCGCGCGGCGTCCGTCCCTGGGGAGGTCGTCGGCGTCGTGCCCGCCGTCGAGCCCGCCACCCGCACCATCCGCCTGCGCGTCACCCCGACCGCGCCCGCGCCCTGGCTTCTCCCGGGTGACGCCGTCGACGCGACCCTCGAGACCGTCTCCCGCTCGGCCGGCGGCGTCGTCGTCCCGCGCGACGCCGTCGTCGCCGGCGTCGCCGGCTCCCGCGTCTTCAAGGT
>CAJXPN010001124.1 GCA_913058025.1 uncultured Myxococcales bacterium
CTCGTAGCCGACGGGGCCGATGCACGCGCCCGTGACGGCGTCGATCGTGGAGTTCGCGCAGACGCCGGTCGGTGTGTTGTTGAAGTCGCAGGCGCAGCCCTCGTCGGTGACGCCGTCGCAGTCGTTGTCGAGCCCGTCGCACAGCGACTCGGTGGCCTCGTAGGTCGCCGGCGCGCTGCACGCGCCGTTGGACGCGAGCGTGCCTTCCGAGCAGACGCCCAGGCGTGACCCGTCGAAGTCGCAGACGCAGCCCTCGTCGGTGGTGCCGTCGCAGTCGTTGTCGGCGCCGTCGCAGAAGGTCTCGACGGCCTCGTAGTTGCCCGGCGCGCTGCACGAGCCGTCCATTGCGAGCACGCCCGACGCGCAGACGCCGTCCGTGTTGCCGTCGAAGTCGCAGACGCAGCCCTCGTCGGTGGTGCCGTCGCAGTCGTTGTCGAGCCCGTCGCAGGTGGCCTCGTCGGCCTCGTAGGTCGCGGGCTGGGCGCACGCGCCGAGGTCGTCTCGGATGCCGTCGCTGCAGACGCCGGTCTGGATGGCGTCGAAGTCGCAGGCGCAGCCCTCGTCGACGACGCCGTCGCAGTCGTTGTCGGCGCCGTCGCAGGTGGCCTCGTCGGCCTCGTAGGTCGCGGGCGCGCTGCACTGACCCATGGAGAGCACGCCGGACGCGCACACGCCCACGTCGGTGCCGTCGAACACGCACGTGCAGTTCTCGTCGGTCGAGCCGTCGCAGTCGTTGTCGAGCCCGTCGCATGACGACTCGTTGCGCTCGTAGGTGTCAGGCGCAACGCACGCGCCGAGGTCGTCGCGTGTGGTGTCGGCGCACACGCCCCGCGGCAGACCGTCGAAGTCGCAAGCGCAGCCCTCGTCGGTGGCGCCGTCACAGTCGTTGTCGAGATCGTCGCACGTGGTCTCATCCTCCTCGTACGTGGCGGGCTGGACGCACGAGCCGTCCTCGGGGTCGACCGTGCCGTCGGAGCACACGCCCGACGCCGCGTCGCTCGTGTCGCAGGCGCAGCCCTCGTCCCTGATCATGTCGCAGTCGTTGTCCCGGCCGTCGCACACCTCCTCGGAGGGCACGCACGCTCCGCCCGTGTCCGGGCCGGCGTCCTCGCCGACGTCTCGGCCCGTGTCTTCGGTGCCGTCGGCGTCGGAGCCGGAGTCCGCGCCAGCGTCTTCACCAGCGTCGTCGCCGACGTTGGCGTCGCCGCCGACGCCGGTGTCGTCACCGAACTCCCAGCCCTCGGAGTTGTTCGAGGAGGAGGAGCCTTCGGGCAGGCAGCCCGCGGTCAGGGACATCGCGATGAGCGTCAGATAGATACGTTTCATAATCGTTTCAGCGTTCCATGATGTAAATGTGTCACGGGTGATATTAAAGACACCGCGTGCCCACCTCAAAGCCGACGAATGATCGTGTCGCGACATATGTCGCGTCGAGTCCGTGCTCCGACGCGCTCGCCGTGTGAGGCGTTCGCATGTCGAAACGACGGAACATACCGATCGGTTCAAAATATGTCGGCGCGGGCGCGTTTTCGTGTCTCGCGAGGGGCCAACGTGCCACCAGGGCTCGCCTGGGTCACGCTACGGGCCTCGAGGGGCGCGCGCCTATATCAATACAGGAGACGTGACGAAGCGCCAGGATGGCCTCCAGGCCCTCCTGACGCTTCAGTTCGCGCGCGTATGTCCTGGGGTCACTTCCAGAAACCCCGGCGCTTGGGAGGCTCGGGGGGCGTCGGCGTCGCGGCAGGAGCGGGGAGTGAGACGACGACGATGAAGCCTCCATCGTCGCGGATGTGGACCACGTCGGCCGAGCCGGCCTCCGAGCGGCGGAGTGTTCTCGGGAACAGCCCCCCGTGGACCTGGCCCGAGCCGTGGAGCGCTCTGGCGACGTCACGCACGAGCTCGGCGGCGTCGCGGACCTGGCGGGCCCGGATCATGCCCTCCAGGTCGCCCCGGGCGTTCGCCCCTGGCGGGAGCGCCGGGATCTGGGCGTCGAGCACGTCGGCGAACATCCCGAGGTTCCCCCAGCGCGTGGCCCGGTCGGACTGGAGCGCGGGGACGAGCGCCGCGGCGAAGCCTGCGAAGCCTGCGCTGGCGAGCGCCGTCGTGAGCGCGCTCACGTCGACACCCTGGCTGGCGATCTTCTCGAGCGTGGCGAACCCCGAGGCCTCGTCGAAGAGGCGGGTCCCCGTGATCGCCTCGAAGAGCAGCGCGGCCAGCGACCAGACGTCGGCGCGTGCGTCGAGCACCTCGCCTCGGATGGCCTCGGGCGACAGGAACCGGGTGCTGCTGATCAACACGCCAGTCGGGAGCTGCGCGGTGTCCAGGCGGC
>CAJXPN010001125.1 GCA_913058025.1 uncultured Myxococcales bacterium
GGCTCTCGAGCTCCGCGGCGCCCACGACCTCACCGCGGGCGCCCCCTAGCGCCACCGCCATCGCCTCGAGCAGCGTGTCGCGGTCCGCGTCGAAGCGCCTGCGCGTGTGGTTCGCGCCCACGCGCCATAGCGTGAGCTCGACGGCGTGCCGGGTCGAGTCCTCGGCGCGCGTCACCGCGCGGCGCAGGAAGTGGACCTCCGCGATGTCGGCGAGCAGCTCGTCGCGCCCGCGGTGCTTCGGCCCGAGGCGCAGCTCGCTCGGGTGCGCGAGCCTCCGCTTGTGGGACATCATCTCCTGCATCGACGCGCTGTGCGACGATAGCCGCTGAGGCTTCGTGTCCTCCTCGATCTGGAGCAGCTCCCCCTCTCCGACCTTGGCGAACCCGAGGAACTCGTCGATCTCGGACGCGAAGGCCGCGAGCCGGGAGCGCATCAGCTCGAGGTTGTAGATCTCGTCCGCGGCGCCCACGAGGCCATCGTCGCGAGCCTCCATTCCACCTCCAGTGTCGTCGAGCGCGACGTTGAGCGCCTCGAGGCGCTCACGGAGCGCGGCGGAGAGCCTCGCCAGGTCCTCCCCGGACTCCAGCTCACGGAGGTACTCGAGCGCCCGAGGGAGCTCCGCGACGAGCTCCTTGGCGCCGCTCGCGAGCAGCGGCTCGAGCGCAGGCTGCCCCTCGAGCGGCGTCGCCTCCGAGAGCGCAGACGAGCTCACGCGCCAGCGCCCTCCGGCGCGGTAGATCCTCGCCATCCTCATCTGCGCGCGCGGCGACGCGACGAGGTCGTCCACCAGCGGCGTCGTCAGCTCGCGCTCCAGGTAGCGCTTGAGCGAGCGCGCCCCGTCGCGCGCGTCGAACCCCTCGCGGGCGATCTCCTCGAGCGCGCCCGCGTTCGCCACGGCGAACACGCCGCGCTCGGTCAGCCCGCCCCTGGCGAGCAGCTTCGAGAGCTCCTTCTGCGTGATCCGCCGCGCGCTCTCCTCGCTCAGCGGCCTGAACGCCACCACGCGCTCGATGCGGTTGAAGAGCTCGGGCGCGAAGTAGTCACGCGCCGCGCGCACCGCCGTCGCCTGGACGTCCTCGGGGCGCTCTTCCCCGAACCCGATGGAGGACCCCTGCCGGGACCCCAGGTTCGACGTCATCACGATCACGGCGTGCGAGAAGTCGGCGACCTGCCCCGACGCGTCCCTCAAGCGGCCCTCGTCGAAGACCTGGAGCAACAGGTTGAGCGCGGAGCGGTGCGCCTTCTCGATCTCGTCGAGCAACACCACGCAGAACGGCTGCGCCCGCACCCGCCGCGTGAGCAGGCCCTCGGGCTCGTACTGATCGCCGGCCAGCCTCGCCGCGGCGTCCGGCGCGGCGAACTCGGACATGTCCAGGCGCACGAGCCGATCTTCGTCGCCGTAGAGGTACGACGCGATCGACTTCGCCAGCTCGGTCTTACCCGTGCCAGTGGGACCCGCGAACAGGTACACGCCCCACGGCTTGCGCGGCGGGCACACGCCCGCCTTCACCCGCGTGATGAGCTCGGCGGCGACCTCGATCGCCTCCGGCTGCCCCATCACCTGAGACGCGAACGCCTCGCGCACCCGGTCGGCGCGCAGCGGCGCGTCGGCGTCGAGGATCACGCGCGGGACCCCCGTGCGGCGGCGCATGTACTCCATCACCGCGCGCTGGTCGATCGGGCCGTCGCCCTCCTCGGACGCGCGCGCCAGCGCGCTCAAAAGGTCGACGGCCTTCCCCGGGAACGCCTGCGTGCTCAACAGCGCGCCGCTCATCTCCATGAGCGCGCGGTACGCCAGCGGTGAGAACTCCACGCCGTGCTCGAGCTCGAGCCGCCGCGCCTCGTGCAGCAGCACGCGCATCGTCTCGCCAGGCCCAGTCGGCCCCACCGTGATGCGCGCCAACGCGTCGGTGAACCCCGGCGCGTCCTCGTCGAGTTGCTGGAGCTGCGCCTCTGTCATCTCGCCCACGATCACCACGTCCCCCCGCGTGATCGGGCCGCGGAACATGTCCGCGAGGCAGCGCTCCGACTGGCGCGACCGCCCCACCCTCCCCCACGCGTGCAGGTCCTCGATCCACAACATCGCGCGCTTGCGCGAGGCCTCCTCGATGAGCTCCACGCACCGCTGCTCCCACTGGCCCACGTAGGACATCCCCGCGATGATCCGCCGCCCGCTGATCCGCCACACGCAGCGCGTCCGGTCGAGGTTGCGGTGGGACGCGTAGTCGTCGCCCTCGAGCGCGTCCAGGATCGCGCCGTGGATGAGCGTGGTCTTGCCCTGTCTCTTATACACATCTCCGAGCCCACGAGACAGGCAGAAATCTCG
>CAJXPN010001126.1 GCA_913058025.1 uncultured Myxococcales bacterium
GGCATACGAGATTTCTGCCTGTCTCGTGGGCTCGGAGATGTGTATAATAGACAGGTGTGGTAGTCGCCCGACTCGAAGACGGGGTCCGAGAGCACGTCGAGGTGCATCGAGAGGTTCTGCGTGAGGCCGCCGATCGTGTAGCTCGACAGCGCGGCGTGCATGCGCGCGGTGGCCTGGGCGCGGTCCGCGCCGTGGGCGACGACCTTGGCGACCATGGGGTCGTAGTACGAGGTCACGGCGTAGTCCGCGGTGACGCCGGAGTCCACGCGGATGCCCTCGCCGGTGGGCTCGACGTACGCGTCGATGTGACCGGGCGCGGGCATGAACATCTTGTCGGGGTTCTCGGCGTAGACGCGGCACTCGATGGCGTGGCCGTCGATCGCGAGGTCGTCCTGGGTGAACCCGAGCTCCTCGCCGAAGGCGATACGGAGCTGCCACTCGACGATGTCGAGTCCTGTGATGGCCTCGGTGATCGGGTGCTCGACCTGGAGGCGAGTGTTCATCTCGATGAAGTAGAACTCGCCCTTGGCGTCCGAGATGAACTCGACGGTGCCTGCGTTGACGTAGTTGGAGGCCTTCGAGAGCGCGACGGCGGCCGACGTGATCCGCTCGCGCATCCCCTCGGTGCGCTCGACGAGCGGGGAGGGCGCCTCCTCGATGACCTTCTGGTGGCGGCGCTGCACCGAGCACTCGCGCTCGAACAGGTGGAGCGTGTTGCCGTGGGAGTCGGCGAGGATCTGGACCTCGATGTGGCGCGGCTCGACGATGTACTTCTCGATGTAGACGTCGGAGTTGCCGAAGGAGGACTCACCGCGGCGGCGGCACTCCTCGATGGCCTTGATGAGCTTCTTCTCCTTCTTGACGAGCTTCATGCCGATGCCGCCGCCGCCGCCGCTCGCCTTGACGAGCACGGGGTAGCCGACCTCGGCGGCGAACGCGATCGCCTCCTCGTCGGTCGTGACGGGTCCGGGCGTGCCGGGCACCACGGGGACGCCCGCCTCGGCGGCGAACGCGCGCGCGCGGGCCTTGTCGCCCATCAGGGCCATGACCTCGGGTGAGGGGCCGATGAACGTGGCGCCGGCGGCCTCGATGGAGGCGACGAACTCGGCGTTCTCGCTGAGGAGTCCGTAACCCGGGTGGACCGCGTCTGCGCCGGTGTCGCGGACCGCGGCGACGACCGCGGCGACGTCGAGGTACGACTTCGTGACGTGGGACTCGCCCACGCGCACGGACTCGTCGGCGAGCAGGACGTGCGGCGCCTTGGCGTCGGCGTCGCTGTAGATCGCGACGGTCGCGATCCCCATCCGCTTGCAGGTCTTGATGATACGGGCGGCGATCTCACCGCGGTTGGCCACGAGCACCTTCTCGAACATCACTCCACCTCACTTCAAACAGTCATCTGGGTCGTCGCGCCTCGCCTGCGGCGAGGACGAATACAAGAGGATTGGCACGATGAGGCGCGCGCGCGCAACCCCGGTTTGACCGGGCGGTCGCCGCACGTTCGGTTCAACCCAGGGGCTCTTTGCCCTGACCGAAGAGGCCGAGGTGGTGTGCGACCGCGAAGGCCGCGCGCGCGCCCTGTCCCGAGGCGTGCGAGACGGCGCGGAACGGGTGGTCGATGACGTCCCCTGCGGCGAAGACGCCCGGGATAGACGTGCGCTGGTGGGCGTCGACGCGCATGAAGTCGCTCGCGCCCTCGCCAGCGATGTCGGGCAGCCGCGGCCCGAAGCCGATCTTCAGGAAGAGGCACGCGACGTCGATGGCGTCGGCCCCAGAGGGTGTCTCGAGGACGAGGCGCGCCGCGTGGCCGAGGTCCTCGATGGCGCGGACCGACGTGGGCGACGGGTGGAGCGTGATGGCGTCGTGGCGCCTGGCGCGTTCTACGAACGCGTCTCGCGCGCGGTAGGTGCTCGAGCGCATGAGCATGTCCACCCGGCAGCCGTGGCGCTCGGCGAGGATGAGCGCGTTCTCGAAGCCGCCGTCGCCGCCGCCGACCACGGCCACGCGCTCACCCGCGAACCTCGCGCCGTCGCGTGTCCCGGAGGTGGAGACGCGCTCGCCCATGAGCGCGGACTCGCCGGGGACGCCGAGCGTGCGGGGAGCGGTGCCCGTGGCGAGTATGACCGCGCGCGCGAGGATCGTGTCGCCGTCGTCGAGCGTGAGCCCGTGCGCGTCACCTCCTGGCATGATGCGCGTGACCTTCGCGGCGCGAGGGGCGAGGTCGCGCCTCGATATCTGCTCCGAGAGCGCGGCCGCGAGCGCGCGCCCGTTCGGGTAGTCGGCGGACGTGACGTTTCGCAGAGGGTTGTTGACGCGGTGGAGGATG
>CAJXPN010001127.1 GCA_913058025.1 uncultured Myxococcales bacterium
CGAGATTTCTGCCTGTCTCGTGGGCTCGGAGATGTGTATAAGAGACAGCTCCTGGATCGCCTTGAGTTCGTCGACGTGGAGGTCTGCCTGGGCGACCATGGCCGCGGCGACCTCGAGGTCCTCGTCCTCACCGGATCGCATCGCGAAGTGGAAGCGTTGGGTCGGGTCGAAGGTCTCCATGCGGGCCAGCGCGCGCGCGGAGGTGGGGTCTGTGGGGTCGTGGTTGGACCAGTAGGCGGCGAGCGCGCGCGCGGCGGCGTCGCGGACCTCGTCCTTCTTGCTGCCGTGGGTCAGCTCGAGGAGCGTGGACTCGGCGCGCCGGGTGGTGTCGAGCGGGGGGCGTCCGGCGACCGCGAGGGCTCTGACGGCCAGGTTCACGTCGGCGCGCTCGGGCTCGCCAGCCTCGAGGGATGGGCAGCGCGCGAGGGCCTTGTAGAACCTGGAGAGCTGGCCGCTGTTGACGGGCTGTGATGTGCGGGCGTTCTCGATGCAGCGGGTGATGAGATCGCGGTCGGTCTTTTCCCATGCCATCGGGTGCTCCTGTCTCGTGTGACGAGGCGGGAGCATACGACAGCGCGCGTGGAGGCTCCAGCGGCGCGCGGCTGCATCCGCGGTGCTAGATGAGGATCCCGATCACGTTCGCGAGGATGGCCAACGACACGAGGGATGGGCCGGTCAGGCCGAGTATCTCGCGCCCACTTTTCGATGTGAACTGTCCGTCTTCGCCCACGGTCAGGTAGGTGAGCTCGTCGAAGAGCATGATCTCGCCCGCGCTCGGGTGGAGGGTCGGCTCGAGCAGCTCGTCGGCGAGCGTGGGCATGCTCTTCTTGAAGAGGAGCGTGGTCTCGTGCGTCGCCTCGAGCTCGTCCATGTAGCGGAACGTGTAGGTGTAGATGTTCCCGAGCTCATCGATCACGACGTCGCTGTCGATGAGCTCGGCGTACCCAGGGGTGCCCTCACGCAGGGCGCGCCTGCGCCTTGGATAGTGCCAGGACCCGACGGCGAGGAGCACGCCGCTCGTGATGATGCCCATGGTGTAGACGATGACCATGGCGGCCTGGTTGCCGGAGTAGGAGATGGTGGCCGCGAGGACGAGCCAGGCGAAGAGCGAGAGCCCCCAGCGGCCGACGCCGAGCTCGCGCAGCGTGAAGGTGAGGGGGATGTCGCGTGGGCCGGTGACGAGGCGATCCCAGTGTGATTCGGAGGAGAGCGCGGTCTGTGGGGCTTGGGTGAGTGAGTGCTCGGAGAGCTTCTGCTCGACGTCACGGTAGAGTGAGACGTCCCCAGGGTTCGCGCCGGCGAGTGAGAGCGCGCCTGTGGGTCCATCTTCAGACAGTGAGATGGCGCCGGCGCGAGCGTCGATGGGGAAGCGCGCGTCGATGCGCGCGAAGGCGACGTCGATCGCTCTGGAGCGTTTGGGGTGTTCGTTGCGCAGGTCGGAGAGCCTGGGCAGGCATGCGCGCGTCCCGAGCCGCCCCAGCGAGGTGATGACCTCGCTCAGGACGACGGGTTCGACGTCGGAGAGGAGCGCGACGAGGATGGGCTCGGCGGAGACGTGTCCGATGCGCTCGAGCGCGGCGATGACGGCGCGGCGGGTGGTCGGGTCGGCGCGGCTGGTGACGCGCGCGAGCGTGGGCACGATACGTTCGTGGCCAGGGCCGAGCTGCCGGAGCAGGATGCGTCGGCTCACCCAGGTGCCGTTCACGTAGAGCTCCTCGAGCAGCTTCAGCGCGGGCTCTGCGACGTCGTCCTGTGTGAGGAGGCGTTGCTGGAGGGCCTTGAGTTCGTCGATGTGGAGGTCTGTGCGAGAGACCAGGGTCGCGGCGACCTCGAGATCCTCGTCCTCGCCAGCCATGAGCGCGAAGTGGAAGCGCCGAGAGGGCGCGAGCGCGTCGAGTCGAGACAGGGAGCGCGGGGAGCTCGGCCCGTTGGGCGGGTTGCGCGTCCAGTAGTCCGCGAGCGCGTGCGCGGCGGCGTCGCGGATCCCGTCGGCCTTGCTGCCGTTGGCCAGCGTGAGGAGCGTGTCCTCGGCGAGGGGTGAGGTGTCGAGCGGGGAGCGCCCTGCGACCGAGAGCGCCCTGAGGCAGACCTCCTCGTCGACGACCCTCGGCCTGGAGCTCTCGAGAGAAGGGCACGCGGAGAGCACCTGGAAGAACAGCGGGACGTGCTCGCCGTCGATCGGTCTGCCCGTGGCCGCCTTCGTGACGAGGCGTGTGAGGAGGTCGCGCTCTGTCGTGTCCCAGGCCATCGTGTGGCTCCCCTTCGAGAATAGAGGCTGTCTCTTATACACATCTCCGAGCCCACGAGACAGGCAGAAATCTC
>CAJXPN010001128.1 GCA_913058025.1 uncultured Myxococcales bacterium
CGCGGACATCCTGTTCGGCATGTCGCTGGGTGAGGCGGGCGACGTCGGCGCGCGCGTGACCTTCGGCGCGGGCAGCGCCTACACCAACCCGGCCGGCGCCGACGCCACGCAGAACGGCAGCAACCTGTTCGGCCTCGTGGCTGGCTACTCGCTGACCGGCCCGCTCCGCCTGGACGCGTCGCTCAACTTCAGCATCGAGTCGGGCGCCTCGGTCGTCGGCGGCGACGACAACATCGCCAGCAGCGCGCTCAACATCGGCGCGAACGTGCGCGGCTTCGCCGAGCTCACCCCCGGTGAACTCGACCTCGGCTTCCTGACCTCGATCCAGTTCAACAGCTACAACGAGTCCAACCGCGCCGCGGACCCGGACATCGACAGCACCGGCTACGACTTCCTGTTCCAGGCAGGCGCTGGCCCGGTCTGGAACATCGACCTGCCCAAGTACGGCGAGTCCGCTCGCCCCATCGGCAACGGCACGACGATCGCGGCGTACGGTGTGTTCAGCGTCCTCAACGCTGGCCAGGACCCCAACCTCGACCCCGACGTCGACGAGGATCAGTCCGGCGGCACGGCGATCATCGTCCCCGGCGTGCACGCGGCGGCCGACATCGAGCTCTTCGAGTGGCTCCACTTCCGCGCGGGCGCCCAGTACAACTGGGGCACGACCAACGTCTACCAGCAGGTCCCGGGTGAGGACGAGAACACGCTCGCTGGCTCGGCTGGCGAGGGCGGCGGCGCCGGCAGCGGCGTCCCCAACTCGACCGGCTTCGGCTGGTCGACGGGCATCGGCCTCACGCACGACACGTTCCGCCTGGACGCCGTCCTCGCGTCGAACTTCCTGACCAACGGCCCGTTCCTGCTCTCCGGCGCGGCCAGCCCCATGTTCCAGTACGTCGCGGCGTCCTACATGTGGTGAGCGCGCGAGCGCGTCTCCAGGCGCGCGCGTGACCGACCCGAGAAACGAAGAGAGGCGCCCCTGAAAAGGGGCGCCTCTCTTCGTCTGGTGCTCGCTCGGGGGTCGACGCTCAGGGCGCCGCGGGCTCGGCGGGCGCCGCAGGCGCCGTGGGGGCGCTGGCGAGCGTCTTCTTGAACGCCTCGTAGGGGCCCTTACCGGTCTTGGTCGGGCGGCGCTCGAGCTTGTCGATCATGGTCTGGAGCTTCTGCGCGCGTTCGGCGGGGTCGGGGTGTGAGGACATGAACACGGGAACGGACGCGCTCTGCGCGGCGAGCTTCCTGAAGAACGTGACCATGCCTGCGGGGTCGTAGCCCGCCTTGACGACGTAGTTGAATCCACGATCGTCGGCCTCGCGCTCCTGGTCGCGCCCGAACTTGAGCATGGCGCCCTGACCGGCGACGCCGGCGACGATGGACGCGAGCTGGCCGGGCTTCTGACCGAGGGCCATCTGGACGACGGTCTGGAGCCCGTAGCTCGCGACGAGCTGCTCGGCGATGTGACGCTCGGTCACGTGCGCGACCTCGTGGCCCATGACGCCGACGACCTCGGACTCGGTGTCCGCGGCGAGCAGGAGCCCGGTGTAGACGTAGAGCTGGCCGCCCGCCATCGCGAAGGCGTTGATGGTCGCGTCGTCCTTGATGACCTTGACCTCGAACTTGATGCCGGGGGCGTCACGTTGGGCCTGTCGGATGACGGTCGCGGCGAGGCCCTGGACGTACTTCTGGACCTCCGGGTCGGGGTGGAGCGTGATCTCCTTCTCGAGCTGCGCGCTGAACTCGTCGCCGAGCGCCTCCTCCTGCTCAGGGGGGAGCAGCAGATCCGCGGCTGTCTCCTGACCCGAGTGGATCACCCCGGTGGTCGTTGTCGAGCACGCCAACGTGCCCAGCGCGAGTGACGCGACGAGCGCGTTTCTGACGGTCTTCATCATCGGTGTTTCTCTCATCGTTTGAGTCGTCATATGAGGCCGCACGTCGATGCGTGCGGGCGCTCGGTTCATGGCATGACGCGCGAAGTGTAGCCGAAGACCACACCGGACGCGCGCCTCGATGAAGAGATGCGACGTGGGTGTTTCGGGTCACTAAATCGAGGCACGTGGTTTGGGATGGGTCCTCGCTACCAGGCGCGTGCTCTTGGTAATTTCATGAACCATAATGTATTGACGTCGTTCGGCTCCTTGGGAATGGGCGAGCTCGTGAATAAGGGACACGCGGCGCGAGGTTCTTCACGCCCGGAGGGGGATGTGCCGAGCGCACGGAGGCGCCGTGGTACGCCACGGCATTCATGGCTGGACGCGCACGGCGTTCCTGTGGTGTGACGTCTGTCTCTTATACACATCTCCGAGCCCACGAGACAGGCAGAAATCTCGT
>CAJXPN010001129.1 GCA_913058025.1 uncultured Myxococcales bacterium
CGAGATTTCTGCCTGTCTCGTGGGCTCGGAGATGTGTATAAGAGACAGACTCGGAGGCGCTCGTAGAGGGGCTCGGCGGTGGGCGGGTCGAGCTGTCGGGCGAACTCGACGAGGGAGAGGACACGCTCACGTGAGCGCGTCGTGGCCTCGAGCGCCCAGGGCACGAGCTCGGGGAAGCGCTCGGACCAGGACTCCTCGAGTTCTTGCTCGAGCAGGACGAGGCCGGCGGCGTCGGCGACGGGGCGCTGCGTCGAGTCGACGCAGATGTCGCAGAGGAGGCGCACGCGCTCGGCGATCATGAAGGTCGAGCCATCCTCGGTGGGGGGAAACAGCTGCTCACTCGAGAGGAGCCGGATGGCTCGCGTGATCCCGCCGGACTTGACGAGCTGGCGGCACGACGAGGAGTGGCCGCGGTCGTAGACGCGGGCGATGATGTGGAGGAGCTCGGTCAGGGTCTGCGTGTCGACGTGGAGGGCGAACTCGTCGTCGAGGACGCCCTTGCAGTGCGCATAGACAGCGAGCTCTGCGGGGGTCCAGCGCGCGTCGTCGAGGTCCGAGTCCACGCCTTGCTCCGCGGGCACGCCGCCGGC
Organism: uncultured Myxococcales bacterium; assembly: GCA_913058025.1. Taxonomy (GTDB): domain Bacteria; phylum Myxococcota_A; class Bradymonadia; order Bradymonadales; family Bradymonadaceae; genus CAJXPN01. The sequence continues at coordinate 591 of CAJXPN010001129.1, forward strand.
GGCCGCGGCCGCCGCGCGGACGTGTTGGCCGCGGGCGTCGGTGGCGAGCAGGTCGAGCGTGTTCTGGAGGCGACCCGACAGGTAGGACTCGGGGTCGAGCCCCTCGGAGCCCGTGACGCGCTCGATTAGCTCCATGATCGGCTGAGGCGAGTACGTCTCGTGGGACTTACGCAAGTAGCCGGCGCGGGCGACCTGGTGGGTGAGCTGGACGAGGTCGGCCTCGTGCCCCGCAGGGTCGTCGATGCGCGCGAGGTACGTGGCGCGCTGATGGGGGCTCCAGGGCTCGATCGACTGCACGGCGGTGCTCCAGGCAGGGGGCCACGTGTTCACGGTGAGGGTGGAGTGTATATCAAGAACGCGGAGGACCCCCGAACCATTCGGGGTGAACGGATGTTCACCCCGAATGGTTCGGGGGTCCTCGGTGGACCCGCCCGTGAGGCTTGAGGTTCAGCGCACGCGGTAGAGGGCGACGTTGTCGAGCTGCGCGCCGAAGTTGTCCTCGGAGTCGGTGGAGAACGAGAGGGTCGCGTCCTCGGCGGCCTCGACGACGATGGTTCGCTCGACGACCAGGGCGTCGGCGCTGGCGTCGGCGGCGAGGGGGATGTCCTCCAAGAAGACGCCGCCGAGGGAGACGCGGACGTTCTCGTCGCCGAGGACGGGGGGCCTCAGGTCGAACGTGAGGCGGTAGGTCCCAGGCGTGAGTGAGATCACGTCGCGGGTGCTCAGGATGCCGCCGTCGCGCTGTGATCCACCCAGGTCGACGGCCCTCGAGGTGGGCCGCTGGGTGGTGACGTCGACGGAGCCGTCGGAGACGCCCCAGCGCTCGAAGGCGTCGTAGTCGGCGCCATTGGACTCCTGCTCGAAGTTGTCATGGAAGACGGGCTCGAGCAGGTAGGGGAGGGCGTCGAAGCGCTCATAGGAGACGCTGGCCTGGGAGTAGTTGTAGAAGCCGAACCGGCCCAGCGGGAACTCGGCCAGGCCAGCGTCGGTGGAGGAGAGGTCGAAGATGAGCTCCCCGTCGATGAAGAGGCGCAGCAGGGTGTCGGAGTAGGAGAGGACGAAGCGGTAGTCGCGCTCCTCCCGCCAACCTCTGCCACCACCGTAGTCGCTGGCGAGGACGCGGATCGAGGGGTCGTCGTGTCCCCAGAAGGTGGGCACGTAGCCGCCAGCGGGGGTCCCGTCGAGGCGAGACAGGGTGTAGCCCTCCTCGGCGCGGAAGCCGTCGGAGCTCTGCCCGAAGGCCTTCCAGTCGAAGAGGAGGGTGTCGAAGGTGCCAGGGTCGTCGCCGTTGGCGGTCAGCGGGGCGTCGTAGCCCATGACGAAGCCGATGATGTCGTCGTCGCTCACCGAGCCGATCGACCAGGTGCCCGAGAGCGTGACGCCGCGGTAGGTCTCCTCGGAGACGAAGAAGGTCGGGTCGCTGTTGAGCGTCTGGGTGACGCCGCGGCCGTCGGACGAGAGCTCCCAGTTTCCGTTGGCCGGGTCGCCCTCGACGGTCCAGTCGGTGAAGACGAGCGAGACGGGCGGCCCGACCGCAGCGCCCACGCCGCGGCCTTCGGCGAACTCGGCGAGCTCGGCGAAGTCACCCACCGACCCCGGCCCGAGGCATGCGTAGTCGAGGGCGCAGCCCTCGCGAAGGATGGGGTCGGTGACCCCGGCGGCCTCGCAGGCGGTGTACGCCCTGTCTCTTATACACATCTCCGAGCCCACGAGACAGGCAGAAATCTCGT
>CAJXPN010001130.1 GCA_913058025.1 uncultured Myxococcales bacterium
CTGCCTGTCTCGTGGGCTCGGAGATGTGTATAAGAGACAGCGCCAGGGAGCGCGCCCCTGACGCTCAGCCAACCATCGGACAGCCGCGCGTACCCCTCACCCTGAAAACCGAAGCCGTCGATCTCGACGACCACCTCGTCCTGCTCCCTCACCCTGTCGATCTCGAGCGCGTCGTTCTGGCTCACTCCTGCGCCTTCGAGCGCCGCTGCTTCGCCTTGAGCTCTTCGCGCGTGGGCAACACCACCGGGTCGGCGCACGCCTGCGGCCACCCCGAGGTCTGCGCCGGGCAAACCACCGTCTCCTGGGTCCCACGCCACGCCACGTCCGTGAACCCCGCCGCCAGCGCGGCGTCACCGAGTCGCGCGCCCTGTCCCTCCGTCTGCGCGCGCGCGCTCCCCTCACACTGGGCGAGGAGCCGCTCCCCTCGCGCGCCCGCGGCGGAGACCTTGCAGCCCGAGAGCTTGCTCGCGCCGATCTCCTGGGCTGCCTGCTCCATACCCTGGAGCTGCGAACGCCCGCGCTCGTCGAGCACGTACATCACCCCGAGCAACACCACGGCCCCTATCAGAACCATCGACAGCGGATCGCCACCTCGGGTCTTCTCTTCGCTCATCTCTACGCTCCTTCATGCGCGGTCGTCGCATCCGACTACCGTCTCGACGTCGGGAGGTTAGCGCGCCGGGTCAGGCCGCGAAAGCTCAACCCTCTGACCCCGAACGGACCCCGCCGCGCCTTGCGCGCCCTGGGGTTCCTTGTTAGCCTTCCACTCAAGACATCCATGTATTTTCGGCCATGCTGCAAACGCGACGCTCCAACGCGCTCTCACGCTCAGGCCCTCGATGTCCGCCTGCTCCCGTCGCGCACCGCGACTGACTCCCTGAACGTAGGGTCTCGTTAGAGATGTCGATGCAGCCGCTGCCTCCAGGTCACCTCATCGCAGGGCGGTACCGTATCCAGTCGGTACTCGGTGTCGGCGGGCACGCCTGCGTCTACCTGGCCCAACAGGAAGGGCTCCAGCGCATGGTCGCGATCAAGGTGCTCAACACCGCAGACGCGCCCAAGCTCGACGTCCTCATGAAGCGCTTCGAGCAAGAAGCCCGGCTCATCTCGCAGCTGCGCGACCCTCACACCATCACCATGTACGACTTCGGGCAGACCCCCGAGGGCATGCTCTACATGGTCCAGGAGTACGTGAAGGGCGAGGCCCTCTCCGAGCTCTTCAAGCGCGAGAACCAGATCGCGCCCGATCGCGTCGTCAAGATCGTCAACCAGCTCTTGCTCAGCCTCCAGGAGGCCCACGCCCTCGGCGTCCTCCACCGCGACATCAAGCCCCAGAACATCATGGTCTACACCCACGTGGGCCGTAAGGATCAGGTCAAGCTCCTCGACTTCGGCATCGCCAAGATGTCCGGCGAGGCGGGCCAGGACTGGACCGCCGAGGGCTCGCTCGTGGGGACCCCTCGCTACATCGCCCCCGAGCGCATCCGCGGCAAGAAGCTGTCTCCCTCCTCCGACCTCTACGCCGTCGGCCTCGTCGCCTACGAGCTCCTCACCGGCCGCCGCGTCATGGAGGGCAAGAAGGGCATCGCCGCCCTCCAGGCGCAGCTCTCGGACCCCTCCACCCGGATCGACAACAGCCTCCCCATCCCTGGCGCGCTCCGCACCATCATCAACCGCATGATGGAGAAGGACGTCCCCCGACGCTACGCGACCGCCGAGCAGGTCCTCGTCGACCTCGAGCGCTGGCGTGACGACTCCATCGACCCCATCGAGAACGGCGCGCCGACCGTCGCCGATCGCGTCGACCACAACCACCTCTTCGCCATCGGTCAGTCTCAGGACGTCGGCGACCCCACGCTCGTCTCCGGGCCACCCTCCTCCGAGATCGTCGCCCTCCGGGAGGCCGCCGCGCGCTCCGGGTCCTTCCCCGTCGCGCAATCGGCCGACCGCTCGTACTCGTCCAACGAACAGCTCCAGGTCGCCTCTCGCACCTCCGGCACCTACCCCACCTCGGGCCCTCTACGTCGAGACGACGCCACCGTCCCGTTCGGCCGCGACATGCGCGATCAGGCCGTCGCCCGCGCCTCCGACGGCATCGCCAACGACGCCACCGTCGTCACGACCGTCTCGAACCAGCAGATCGCCGAGATCGAGGCCAGCGTCTCGCAGGAGTTCGCCGCGTACCCCTCGAACCACACGCCACAGCGGCCGCTACAGTACGCCCCCCAGCACATGCCCCAGTCCCAGCAGATGCCTCAGCATCTGTCTCTTAGACACATCTCCGAGCCCACGAGACAGGCAGAAATCTCGTATGCCG
>CAJXPN010001131.1 GCA_913058025.1 uncultured Myxococcales bacterium
GCCTGGGGGACCGTGCTGCAATTCCACCCCCAGTTGATTTCAGAGCCGCGAACCCAAAACCAAGAACAGCCCGGCTCAGCTCGCCGCGAGCGCCCAGCGCAGCTCGTCGCGCAGCGTGTCGATCTCCTGGTTGAGCACCCGCTGATCCGCCGCGCCCAGCACCACGCCATGCAACCCGATGAACGTCAGGTCGATGTCGTAGCTCCCCTGGACGGGCTGCTTGCGGATGTGCACGTCGAGCTCGAGGGGCTCCTGGTGGATCGTCGAGCGGCCCATGCAGTACAGGAACAGGTAGACGAACAGCGGCAGGATCAGCACGAACAGCGGAACCAGCGTCAAGATGAACGTCACGCTCCCGCGCTCGAACCGCAGCCGCTCCGCGCCGATGTTGATCGCCTTGTAACCGAACGACTCGAACAGCCGCTGGATCTGGCTGTGCAGCAGCGCCTCCGACTGGACGCCGTGCACTCGGATCTGCCTCATGAAGATCGTCTGAGAGGGGTCACAGAACGCATCGTCGGAGGTCTCCACGCGTAGCATCTGGCCCTGGTTCGGGTCGAAGGGCACCAGCGCGCCGCCCGGAGAGGCGGGCTGGTCGTCGATGCGCACCTCCTGCGCGATCACCGCGAGCCCGCCGCCCACCACCGAGCCGTCCGTGTCGCCGTAGCGGTCCTTGATGTAGGCGCGCAGCGTCGGCGGCAGGTCCTGGCGCTTGCCGTGTCCCACCTGCTGGCGCGGCGCGGCGCCGTGCGTCACGGACCCGTCCGAGGCGTCCTGGCCGCCCTCGATCACGGTCAGCCGCGGCGACGGGTCGTCGGGCGCCTTCCAGATCGGCCTGGGCATCGACGACGAGCGGTCCACGCCGGGGATGAAGTACTCGACCGTACCCTCCTCGGTGAAGTCGAGGTCGAGCACACCGGCCTCCACGGCCTCGCTCAGGTAACGCTTGGCCATCTCGTGAGAGACCCCGAGCGTGTACGCCAGGTAGGTCGGCTGGAGGCGATCCATGCCCTCCTCATAGACCAGGCGCAGGATGTGCCACTCGAACTCCTCGTAGGTCATCTCGCTCTCTCGACGCGACCCACGCGGGCTCTTCGCCCGCGCTGTTCGCCTTGGAGGTATGGCGCGTGATCTCCACGTCGAGGTCACGTCACCCGTGCGCCGTGTCAGAACGCTCCGCGGCCGGGGCGTCATTCCACCCCTTCAATGTAAGCGCGCCTGCCCCCCCATTCAACTTCACCTCACCGCTCTGCTGGCTCGCACACCCCCGAGGTCACGCGGAGCGCGCCCCCCTCCTTCACGAACCAGCGCAGCTCTTCGCCGACCAGCGGCCAGTGCGCGACGCCGTCGAGGTCCCCGTAGAAGCGCTGCCGCGCGTCGTCCCCGAGGAGAACGGTCGTCTCCAGGTCGTAGGCCGCCACGTGCTCCCCGCCCTCCTCCACCCAGAACGCGAACAGCTGCGCGCCGAAGACGCGCAGCTCCGGGGCCTCGACCGCGTCGATCACGAACGTGCGCGTTTGATCGAAGCCTCTGTCGAACAGCGCCACCTCATGGCGCACCTGCGCCCCCAACGCGTTGGGCGAAGGCTCCACCGCCCACGTCACCGCGAGCCTCCCTCCCAGCGACTCCAGCCGCACCGGCGTCAGGCGCTCCTCCTGACCGCCGAGCGCCCTCAGCTCACGCGCTTCGGACGAGCCCTCGACGGAGAGGTCGCTCGACTCGAGCATCAACATGCCGTCGGAGGACCTCCTGTACGCCACGAATACGCCTGCCCTGCCCGAGTCCTCCCACACCGTGTACGCCGCGCTGCTCGCGGCCGTCTCCTGAGGGTCGACCAGCGGCGCGCTCACCTCCTTCCAGAACTTCACGCCCTCCGCCGACTCGAACACGCCCGCGTACGACGCGTCGTCGGTCTCCACGAAGACCACGCCGCCAACGTCCGACAGACGCTCCGCCCTCACCAGGCGGACCTCCTCACCTGAGAAGCCACCGGAGAAGTCCACCTGCTCTCGGCTCGCGCCGTCGATGAACAACTCAGACCACCTCCCATAGTCGAGGTACGCGCGGTCGTACGACGCCCCCAGGCCGAACGTCCCTGGAGGCGGCTCATTGAACGTCGCTCCTTGCGCCACGCACTGACCTTCGTCACCCACCTCGAACCCCGAGTACGGCACCACGACCTCGCCGTCGGCGAGCTTGAACGCCTGGCTCCCCCTCATCCTCCCGAGGCAACACCCGCTGGGCGACGTCGAGTCCTGCGCCCCCACCGACGCGTCGTAGGCCAGCGACCACCTCGCCGCGCCCCCCTGGCCCGGC
>CAJXPN010001132.1 GCA_913058025.1 uncultured Myxococcales bacterium
CGAGATTTCTGCCTGTCTCGTGGGCTCGGAGATGTGTATAAGAGACAGCTCCATTCCTGCCAGGATCTGCTTGAGGATCGACACGGGCGGCTCCCCGCGGGGGTTGTCCGAGGTGACCCACACCACGTCCGCGCCGACCTCCGCGGCGCGGCCCATGATGGGACGCTTCTCCCTATCTCGGTCGCCGCCGCAGCCGAACACGACGTGTAGCGCACCGTCTGTGACCTCTCGAAGTGTCTCGAGCGAACGCTCGAGCGCGTCGGGTGTGTGCGCGTAGTCGACGAACACCGCCGGAGACGAGCCCGCGCGCTCGAGCCTGCCTGGCACGGGGAGCATCGACGAGAGCCCAGCCTGGATGTCCTCGTCCGCCACACCGACCGCGCTCGCTGCGCACGCCGCCGCGAGCGCGTTCGAGACGTTGTAGTCACCGAGCATGGGCAGCGAGAGCGCGAGGTCATGCTGGCCGAGGCGTTCGACCCGAAAGCTCACGCCATCCAGCGTCGAGACGACGTCGCGGGCGCTCCACCTGCCGTCGCGCCCGTTCGAGTAGGTCCAGACCTCGACCTCGGGGTGGGACCGCTCGAGGATCTCCGCGAGCCGAACGCACTCCTGGTCGTCGGCGTTGAGGACGGCGACTGGCGCGCCATTGAGCGCGCGCGCTGCGTCTGGCAGGAGCTCCAGGAACAGCCTCGCCTTCGCGTCCCGGTACGCCTCCATCGATCCGTGGAAGTCGAGATGGTCCTGCGTAAAGTTGGTGTAGACGCCGACCTGGACGCGGGCGCCGTCCAGACGATGCGTCTCGAGCCCGTGGCTCGAGACCTCGAGCAAGGCGACGTCGCAGCCAGCATCGCGCATCTGCGCGAGCAGGCTCTGGAGGCGTTCGGCTCCAGGCGTGGTGTTCGCGGCGGGCTCGGAGTGCCCAGGCCAGCGGTAGCTCACGGTCCCGACGACGCCGGGGCTCAGGCTCGCCCGGGCGCAGATGGACTCGAGCATGTAGGTCGTGGTCGTCTTGCCGTTTGTCCCCGTGACACCGACGACGTCGAGCGAGTGAGAGGGCCACCCGTAGTACGTCGAGGCGATGGCGCCGAGGGCTGCGCGCGGGTCGTCGACGATCACGTGAGGGACTCCGACGGGGACCGCCCGACCGCGCTCCACGACGACTGCCGCAGCGCCCCTGGACGCCGCGACGTCCAGATAGTCGTGGCCGTCGGCGAGCGCGCCAGCCATGGCGACGAAGAGCGAGCCGGGGCGGACCTCTCGGCTGTCGACGACGACCTCACCGCAGACGAGCACGTCGGCGGCGCCATCGGAGAGCTCGGCGTCGATGTCCTCGAACAGCTCCGCGAGTGTCATGTCATCAGGGTTCATGAGCGCACCTGAAGGGGGTGGGTGTTCCGGGGATCAGTCGGCGCCGCCTGCGGCGGGCTCCTCGGCCACGAGGTCCTGACGCACGGCGGGTGAGAACTCGAGCTCGAGCGTCGTCCCGGGCGACCATGGCTCACCCGGCTCGGGGCGCTGAGAGACCACGCGACCCCAACCGGAGGCCTTGGGCAAGGCGCCGAGCGTGCGCGACTGCGCGAGCGCCTGTCGCATGGTCATGCCGGTGAGGTCGGGGGTCTCGATGGCCCCGTCCTGCCCGACGCGGGGCGCCGCGACGCGGGCCTGCGCGGGGGCGACGTACTCGAAGTCTTCCTCGACCTCCTCGTCGCCCTTCTTCTTTCGAGACTTCGCGTCGAGCTCCTCGCCGCGGTCGAACCGCTCGGACTCGGGCACGGGCAGGATGCCCAGCGACGCGATGGCCGCGTCTGCGATCTGGGTGAACACGGGCGCGGCGACGACGCCACCGTAGTGGGAGCCGTGGGGCTCGTCGACCATGACGCCGATCGCGACGCGGGGCGCCTCGGCGGGGAAGAAGCCCACGAAGCTGGCGACCCACATGTTCGGGTCGTAGCGGCGCGTCTTCGGGTTGACCTTCTGCGCGGTGCCGGTCTTGCCGGCGACGGTGAAGTGCTCCATGTCGGCCTTCTTGGCCGTGCCGCCCTCCATCGTGACGAGGCTCATGGCCCAGGCGGTCTGGCGCGCGGCGTCGGCGGAGACGACGCGGCGGACGAGCTCGACCTTGCCCTCCTCGATGACGTCGCCGTTGCGATCGACGATGCGCTTGATGAGGCGAGGGCGCAGGAGCATGCCGTCGTTGGCGATCGCGGCGATGGCCGCGACGACCTGGAGCGGCGTGGACGTGAAGCCCTGCCCGAACGCGATGTTGGCGCTGTCTCTTATACACATCTGACGCTGCCGACGATCTACTCTGTGTAG
>CAJXPN010001133.1 GCA_913058025.1 uncultured Myxococcales bacterium
CGAGATTTCTGCCTGTCTCGTGGGCTCGGAGATGTGTATAAGAGACAGGGTCGGTGACGCGAGGTTGTCGATGTATGCGTCGAGCGCGTACCTGGAGCGGCTCGGACCGCTCGAGACCTTCGAGGACATGTCCAGGGGGCACACGCTGATCGGGTTCGACAGGTCGAACCTGTGGGAGCGCGCGCTCGAGGGGACGGGGGTCGAGCTCGAGCGGGGCGCGTTCGGCGTGAGGTGCGACGCGCAGGCGTTCCACGCGCAGGCGGTGGCCGCAGGCGTGGGCGCGGGCGCCGTGCTGGACGCGATCGCGGGGAGGATGGAGGGGGTCGAGCGGGTGCTCGGCTGGCTCGACCTGCCGGCGCTGCCTGTGTGGCTGGTCTCCCACCCGGAGCTGCGGCGTAGCCCTCGAGTTCGCGCGGCGTACGACCTGATGGCGAAGGAGCTCTCCGAGTACTTCGCGCACGGGCGCGTTGGCTCAGAGCAGGGGCCGTGAGCCCGTGGACGAGTCGGAGAGGAGGTCCTCGATGAGCTGCTTCACTTCCTGGCGGTTCCAGTCGTACTTGTTGACGAAGCGCGCGATGAGGCGCCCCTGGCGGTCGATGATGTAGGTCTCAGGGAGGAGCTCGGTGCCGTAGCGCTGGGCGCTGGAGGAGTCCGGGTCGTGGAGGACGGTCATGGCCGAGCGCTGGCCGGGCAGGAACTGTTGCATGAACGCGCGCGCGTCGGCGGCGTCGGGGTCGAGCGAGATGGCGACCATGGTCAGGCCCTGAGCTTGGTAGGAGCGCACGAGGCGCTCCATGGAGGGCATCTCCTCGCGGCAGGGCTTGCAGAAGGAGCCCCAGAAGTTGAGGAACACGACGTCCCCGCGGAAGCTCGCGAGGTCGTGAGGCTTCCCGTCGAGGTCGTTGAGCTCGAAGTTCGGCGCGTCGCGTCCGACCCACTGGCCGCCCAGACTGGCGACGAGCGCGACGCGCTCGGTGTCGTCCGAGCGCTGCCACGGGGAGCTGAGCGCCCAGCCAGCGAGGGCGAGTGAGAGGACGAGCGCGGCGATCTTGAAGTGGCGTGGCGTCATGGTCGAGTCGAGGTGAGGGGGTGTGGGCGCCGAGGGCGCCCGAACTGGGAGTCTACTACCACGAGTCGCGCAGCGCGCGTAGGGCGCGGAAGCAGACCTCGTGGGGGTCGTGGTGGTCGGCGCGCAGGGACGCCAGGAGCGCGGGCTCTCGCTGCTCGAGCGCAGCGAGCAGGTGGGGGTCTTCGGCGCGCATGAAGGGGTTGGTCAGGCGCTCCTGGCCCATCGTCGGCGGGAAGAGCGTGCGGTCGGGGCGCGCCCTGGCGACAACGAGCGCGTCGAGCGTGGGGGCGTGGTCGGGTTGGATGGAGAGGGTGAACTCGAGGTTGCGCGCGGAGTAGTCATGCCCGGGGTAGAGGATGGTCGCGTCGGGCATGGGCGAGAGGACGTCCCGGAAGGTGTGGAAGAGGGCGCCGAGGTCACCGCCGTAGCGGACGTGTCCGGCGCCCGCTGCGAAGAGCGTGTCGCCGCTCAGGAGGTGGTGCTCGTGGGCGAAGGCGAGGTGTCCGATGGTGTGACCGGGGGTCTCGATGACCGAGAGGGACGCGTCCCCGAGCGAGACGGTGTCGCCGCCCGAGAGCAGCCGATCGGGCGCGCGCTCGACGAGGTTCGCGATGACGTCTGCCTCGGCGGCGGGGACGAGCAGGAGCGCGTCGGGGAACGCGGCGAGGACGGCGTCGTCACCGGAGACGTGGTCGGGGTGCCAGTGCGTGTTCAGGACCATGGCGAGTTCGAGCCCGCGTTGGCGCACGGCGTCGATGGCGAGCGCGTGGTCGACGGGATCGATGAGCGCGGCGACTCCTCCATGGTGCGCGAGGTAGAAGAAGTTGTCGGAGGTCTGTGAGGCGAGCCACTCGATCTGCATGGGCTGGTGTCTCCTTGTCGGGGTCGTGTCGTGTCGTGAGAGAAGGGTAGACACATCGCGCTCGAGGGCACCAGCGCGCAGCCCGAGCTGAGAAGTTGCGTCGTCGCGATGGCGCATGATAGCTTGCCCGGAAGGTATACCTCCCCTGAATACGAGGCGCCCGGTGCTCCCTCGAGAGAGGCTGCGCGCCGTCCTCCATCGAGTCGAGTCGAGAGATGAGAGAGCCGAATGTGAAGCTCGCGAGCGCCGCGGTCGCGTTCATCACGTCCATCGTGATGGCCCCCGCGTGCGTGTACGATTTCGATGGCCTCCGTGAGCCCACGGGTGCGGTGGACAGTGGCGGCGGCGGAGAGCTGGACACGGGCGAGGACGTCGGGGG
>CAJXPN010001134.1 GCA_913058025.1 uncultured Myxococcales bacterium
TTTGGGCTCGTCAGACTTTCTTATCTGACCTGTCCAGGATCCGGGGTCCACTATACAGGTCTGTGAGTGACGTTGGCGTCTTATGTGGGTGGTGGGTCTTCAGCGGGAAGTTCAATGCTCGCTCCGGCACGTAGTCGAAGGCGTTTGCCTGTCGCGTGACGGCCTCGTCCTTTTGCGCCGCGCGCTCGTGCTGACATGAGCACATGAGCAGCATGACTACGACGATGGTCCTGTCACTCTTCATTCTCGTTACTCCTGAGCGTACAGGTTTCCTGGTCGTGTCGTGGGCGTCACCAGACCTCACTCGCTGGCACGACACCATGACACGAACGGAGCGCATATATGAAAGGGCACGCCAACGTACATCGTGGAGAGGCCGCGACGTACACCTGCGAGGCGGGTGTGCTTCAGTTTCCAGCGGGGCTCGGCGTGCGTCCTGCCGAGGTCTATATCCCGATCGTATCGCGCTTCGTGGAGCAGGTCCCTCCCTGGGCTCTTGGGCTTCATGGGCACGTCGTGTCGTGCTTCGAAGAGCTCGGCGTCGAGGTGGTCTTGGGCGAGGACTTCGAGATCGAGATCTGCACGACGTTCGATCGTTAGACGCGTGGAGTCCGCTCTTCACGGGTTCGCCTCGACGTCGAAGCATCTGGTGTGGAGCGCCCTCTACCGGAAGGTCGATGCTCCACTGGAGTACCCATGCTCCACACCCCGGCGCGCCCTGAATGAAACCTGTCAGCGCGTGGAGCCGTGGATCACGCTTTGATCTCGGGGGCTTGCGGTCCAATGCGGGTTTTGGCTGTACGCGTGGCTCATTTCTTGCGAATAGGGCGTCCGAGTGTCATGAGGTGGCCAGTGAAGTGGCCGCGAGCAGCGCCGAGGCGAGTCCAATGCAGGTTGTAGTGTGGTGTCCGAGGGGGACGGAGGGCGCGGAGCTCAAGGTCTCCGGGTTGTCGATGGCGAAGAGGGCCGGGCGCGCGATGGCGCACGCAGGCCACGACCGCGCGTTGGCGCTCGGACCAGGCGCGGCGGCGATCGCCGCGCGCATGACCGAGGACCGCTGGTCCCCTGGGCTCGAGGTCGAGGCCGCCGAGATCACACCCGGTGAGGAGTCGCTCGAGCGCGCGCTGCGCGCCCGCGCCGATCAGCTCGACGGCGAGTTCGTCCTGGTGGAGTGCGCCCGCGTGCTCTCGCCCAAGGTCTTCGAGGCGCTCGAGGCCGGCCGCGGCGCGCGCGCTGCGGTGGGTCCTTCGGGCGACGTGCTCGCGCTGCGCGTGGGCGCGGGCGAGATGCTCGGGCTCGAGCAGGGCACCCGCGGGCTCGAAGGGTTCGCCGAGGAGCTCGGCGCGACGCGCGTCGAGGTCGACGGCGCGCACCACATGATCGTGCGGACGAAGGCGCAGGCCGCCGAGGCCAAGCGTCGCCTCTTTGGCACGCTGCGCAAGCCGCTGGCGCGCGAGGCCGACGGCCTGACCGCGTACTACATCAACCGCCCGATCTCGTTGGCGTGCTCGCGCGTGCTGGTGAACCTCCCCGTCTCGCCCAACCACGTGACCGGGTTCAACGTGCTGATCGCGCTGCTCGGCGGCGCGATGATCCTGACGGCGCAGCCGCTCTGGATCGCGCTGGGCGCGATGATGATGCAGTTGGTCTCGATCTTCGACGGGATCGACGGCGAGATCGCGCGCGTGAAGCTCGAGATGAGCGAGGCGGGCGCGTGGTTCGACGTGGCCGCCGACGACGTCGCCCGCATGGCGATGTACGTCCCGCTCGGTTACGCCTGCTACATGCTCCACGGCGAGATGTCGTTCCTGGCGATCGCCGCGACCGGGTTCGTGTTCACCGCGATGATGGTGACGCGCTGGTACATCGACGTCATCGCGCGCGGAGGCAACTCGGCCAACGGCGCGCAGTGGTGGTTCGAGGCGCCCGGCCGCGAGCTCAACCTGTGGAACAAGTTCCTCATCGGGTTCAGCTTCTTCCTCAAGCGAGACACCTACACCCTGATCCTCGCGCTGGTCGCGGCGGCCGGGTTCCCCGTGATCTCGTTCCTGCTGATGACCTTCGGGATCAACCTCATCTTCTTCGCGACGTTCCTCCAGCGCCTCAACCGGGACGAGTCGGGGGAGCTGGTGGCCGTGGGCGACGAGTCCGAGGAGCTGCAGACGTCTCGGGCTCGGTGAGCCCTCGAGCCAATACGTAGGGGTGGCGCGACCTGGAGCGGGGACTGCTTCCGCGTGGCCTCGGCGTGAGGGTGTGCACGACCTGGAGCGGGGGACTCCCCCCGCAGGTTGGCCTCGCGGCCAATCTG